>NZ_JBHTLT010000037.1:0-71131 GCF_042679045.1 Sporosarcina contaminans
CACGGCCAACAGTAGGGATCACACGCAAAAATAGAGAAAGGTGAATTTGAGCATACTCAAATTCACCTTTCTCATTGTTTAAAGCTAGTTATGTCCCAGCCTCTTTATCAAACTGATTGTCGTTACATTCAGCTCCTCAAGAACCAACATGAAAAAATCATTTATGATTCGGACGAGCTTTAACCGTTTTTATTTTTGAGAATCGGGAACGATAGGAATAGGAGGTGTGACGATTGGAGTTATTAAAAGTTAACGGGCGTTTTGATGGCAAAAAGATTGCAGTCGGTATATTGGTGCCGGTCATTGGTGGAGCAATAACGGGTTGGCTCGCAAACAGGAACGCTCAAGAAAAGTACGATAAATTGAAAAAGCCTTCTTATTCTCCCCCGCCATCGGTATTTCCGATCGCATGGACAACCCTTTATACGATGATGGGCACAGCAAAGTATCGAGTGGGCATGAGGCAGGAAACAGGAAATAAAGAAAAACCTGCAATTCCACTGTACGAATTGCAACTAGGGATGAATTATTTGTGGTCATTTCTCTATTTTAGATGGGGATTAAGAGGAACAGCTCTCATTGAAATGACCGTTTTACTATCGACAATTGCATTGACAACATACGAATTTTATCAAGTGGACCGAACAGCCGGTACGTTAATGATCCCTTATCTCGGATGGGTACTATTTGCGCTTTGTTTGAATTATCATACGTGGAAATTGAATGACCGGAAGTGATTCAACTGTTTACAATCTACTTGAAAATAAAGACGGCCAAACGTAACCTGATTCGTTAAGCCGTTTTTTCTATTACTTGAAATTAGCTGCAAAGCCTTTGCACTATTTTCAAAATTACAAGCTATGCTCTACAAAACCATTCTCTTTCTTTACCTGTTCAATTTGATCAACCGGAATTGAGAAAGGTGTTGCTAAGTACAACAGCCCCACACTGACAAAATAAACAAAGATACTTAACCCAAAATTAGGATGAAAAGATTTCATTTGAAAGAAGATCAGCATGAAAATGGATGCAACTACAAAAATACGCATTAATACAGGCAATCGATATAATGTTTTTATTTTACTGGGACTTACAAAAAGCAATAGGATCTTTTCTCTAATGAAATGAGCATAAAAGAAGACGATCATCATCAATGGTGAAACAACCCAAAAGTAAGGTGTCCCATAACATAATCGTAATATTGGCAACGAAGCAAAAATATTTAGCCCTATTAAAAACCAATACATATTAATTGTATAATAATGTTTAGATTGATATTTATATCTTTTCCACAATCTAATTAAATGGATTACAATCAGTCCTTCTACTGCGAGTAAAATGGGTAGCCAAAAAAGGAAACGGCCTTCAGGAAAAGCAGCTGCAGCTAATAAGGATAATACATGAACACCAATGACAAGCCCTAACCGTTTTTCCGCAACTTGTTTGACTTCAATTTCACGTTGGTTCATTTATTCACGTCCCTGCAGATTTTTGTAATGATAAGCTTACCATAATCAATCAAATCCTCCCACTATTCCTTGCAAATAGCGTAAAGAAGGTCCACTCCCTTTTTGGGGAATTTCCTTCGACATTTTTGGCATATAGTTTTCAGCATGATCTGTAATGGCTTCATAAGTCGCGTCGGCTTGCACCTCCACACGGTAGTCGAGGCTAAATGTAACCGTACTCCGCTCAATATTGCCGCCATTATCTTCAATTACTTCTCGTACTACTTGTTTGAAATGATCTATTGCACCATTAATATGTCTGGATATTGACATTTTCAAAGACTCATAGTCTGTTATACGTGATGGCAAAACATCATTCAGCGCATGTATATATGCAATATCCTTCGCTTCTCCTCGTTGTCTATTCTTCTCCGCTTCTTCATCAATTAGTTCACTGACAGATTTCCCATCATCCGCTTTGCGTTGTTTCTCAACTTCTTCAACTTCACTACGATCAAAAGCTTCGACTCCTTTAACAGTCGCCTCCACCAACACAGAAGTGCCAGCCAAAGCTGCTTGCTGTGTTGCAGTTGCAGCTTGCTGTTTAACCGCATATACTTTCCCGATATTGACAACGATCACAAAAATTACAATGGACATGACCATGATCCAAAGAATATAGACCATCCCATGCCCATTTTCATTTTTTACTGTATTCATTCCATCATCACCTTACCTGCTGCTGTAGAATCAATCGGAACAGACATTTTTGATTTCCACTTTTCTGGTATAAAAACGAGAGGATGCCTTGCATTCACTTTCAACTCGAATCTTCCATCACCATTGGAAGGAATGTCAATCGTTACATTCGTTATTAAACTGCTATTGCCAATGGATTCATTGACCGTTTCAAGCGCTTCTTGATAGCTGCCTGTCAAAGCATACATTTGAGCACCATCATTGGCCGCGGATTTAATGCTAATGACCGCATATCCAGATGCTACAACTTGCCATAACAACAGGAAAAACAGAAAGTAAAAGGGAAGAACTCCTATGAATTCTATGCTCAAAGAACCTTTTTCATTGCGGATCGATCGAAATGCTTTCAGTATAATCACCTCATTCGATAGACAATTGAATTTCTTTATTTTGCTTCTACAATCGCATTTTGATTTACTTTATATTGAATATAAAATATGTGAAAAAAGAAGAGCAAAAATTGGTTGTACTTAATTGACGAAGTGCTTTCAATCAATTCCCGCATGCGAAAAACAGTGTAATACAATAAACCGACAAAGAAGAAACTAAAAATGATATCAAATGACTCAACGTATAAATATCCGATATCCGTAAAGATGAAATGCCTAAAGACATTTAAGAAAAAGAACACGATCAATAGAATTGTAGAAATGCTCCACAAATAAAAAGGGACATGATTTACTGAGTTTAGCTGTTGCACATCTTTTTTTCTATTCAACATCCAGATTCCCATGTAAAATCCCATCGAAATAATGCTTAAAATTATCATTAGCCAAACAGGTGCTTTTTTTAATAATAAATCTTCCGTTTTTTTAGTCGAAGTCGTTTTCATTTCCTACACCTCGCTTTAAATATTGATCATCGAAAAGTCTTCCTTCTTCTGTCTGTAGCGTATCGTTAAATAAATATAGAGGATTGGAAAAATAATCATATTAATTAGTGATCTTACTAACATATAAGAGAGCATATTATTATTAAAATTTTGAATGAAAAACATCATTCCAGCCCAAAGGAAGAGGAGCACGGACACGACAATGATCATATCAACTACTATTGCAATATTTTCCTCGATAATTTTATTTTTCGCCTGCACAAACATTTCTTTAATGGACGGATAATCTGAAAAGAATGGATAAATGATCGTAAATAGTAACAAAACGATCGTTGGGACCATCATCATCCAGCTTGTATAAATTGCCAACGTGTAAAATAAAAAGGAAGTGAACAAAAGAGGACCGAATTGGGTTGCAAAAAAGGTTAAACATTCTTTCAAACCAGCTCGTTCATCCTCAAAATCTCGTAAAGTCAGCCATAAAAATGGCGGCAAACAAATGATAAAATTAAATAGAAGGCTATAGCCTAAAAAGAAAACTGAAAGGTTGCCTTCAAACTCTATGCTAAATTGGATAATGGCAATAAATATAAAGCTAGTAATTGGAAAAATGATGAAAAGCATTAAGAGTAAAATACCGATTAAATTTCGATTATAAACATCTACCATATCTTTAAACATCGGCAAGTCTCCCGCTTCTATTTTTAATGAATAAAGTAATTGCTGTTACACTGAGCGCCATTAATACGGCAAAAGAAAGCATGTTGTTAATGCTTGCCGGGTTAATAAACACCCAAACACCTAACACAAAGTTAGAAAATAATATATTTAACATCGCAATAATCAATGCACCTATGTAAGAAGCAGTAAATGGTGTTTTAGGATTAAAAATGACTGCAAAGAATCCCATCGATCCATAAAATGCAAGCATTTGGATGATCAAGAAGGCTATGCTGTTATCAAATTGTATTAGCCCCAAAATAACCGATACAAGAATTGATAATAATAAGGATAACCCTATTGCCTGCATAAATTTTTTAACGTCAAACACTTTGTCTTCACGCCCTTCCTATTGATAGAGGAAGTCCTGTCAAGGAAATCCCTGACCGACTTCCATCATCTTATGAGCCCCAAATGCTCTTCAAGTTTCCGAACAACTTCTTGCCCGAATCAAATATTCCTTTTGCTGCTTTGACAGCTCCATCATATACAGACTTCACTGCATCTCTGGCAAATTGTTTAACAGCTCGACCAGTTTTCGTATTTAACAAAACAGTTGAAACACCGCCGACAATTAAACCAACACCTGCTCCAACTAACGTACCTACAATCGGAACAGGAACGGCAGTGCCTACCATTGCTCCTGCAGCCATACTGCCCGCAACAGAAGAAAGTGCTGTAATTCCGACACCAATCCCAACGTCAGTTGTTAAGTCCGCTGCAAAGTCTGTCGAAGCATAACCTTTTTTTGACTTTTCGGGATCTCCCCATTTAGAATAATCAAAAACACTATTCGCGGAGCTTAAAAGAACGTTAACCGGACCATTAAGCTTTGCAATGTTTGAAAGCTTCCAAAAGCCTTTGCTCTTAATATTGATTGCATCGTTAACACTTGATTTTGCGGCATCTTTTGTAAGCTGCCATTTAGATTTGTTTTGATTACCTTCAATCGGAATCTTTTTCGAGGCGTGATAATCATCTAATAAGTCCTGCCCAAGCCTTACGTTAAGTTTTCGCGTCTTGCCATCAACCGTATACTCCTTAAATTTTTGAAAATAATAATTGAGAATAGGATTTTTTACGTATCGCTGTCCTAAGATTTTATAATTACCAGTGCCATCTGGAACAATTTTAAAACCAGCCTGATAAGCTGCGATTGGTCCTAACAGCTTCTCACCGAAACCAAACCAATACGTTTTAATGTCCTTAATCGCACCGGTTACATGACCAAAAAGACCTCTTTCACCATCGGTTGATTTAACTAAAACATTCAGCATGGACGGGCCTCCGGCAAATGGATCAACATCGTCTATGCTACCTCTACTACTGGAATGACTATGTTCACGATCTCTTGTTGGCCCGCCTCCAGTCATGCCGTCTGAGGAACTGTCGCCTCCAGAACTATTACCACCACTTAGACCATCGCCGCCGTTTGGACCGTTGCCATTTGGACCATTGCCTCCGTTTGTACCATTACCGCCATTCGGACCTTCGCCACCATTCGGTCCATTGCCGCCATTTGGACCATCGCCGCCATTCGGACCATTGCCTCCGTTCGGACCATTGCCACCGTTCGGACCGTTGCCTCCGTTCGGACCGTTGCCTCCGTCAGGACCATTGCCTCCGTTCGGACCATTGCCTCCGTTCGGACCATTGCCTCCGTCAGGACCATTGCCTCCGTTCGGACCATTGCCTCCGTTCGGACCATTGCCTCCGTTCGGACCATTGCCTCCGTTCGGACCATTGCCTCCGTTCGGACCATTGCCTCCGTTCGGACCATTGCCACCATTCTGACCATTGCCACCATTTGGGCCATCGCCGCCATTTACAGCTGTTCCTCCATTTGGAGCTTGCCCTCCTGTTACTGCATCGCCAGTTGCAGGAGGATTACCGTTAAAGACAGGGGGTTGTCCAGTCGTTGGACTTTCACCAGCCGTAATTTGGCTGCCCGCTATTAACCATTCCCCGTATTCCGTGCCGTTGAGCGTACTAGGTATTAGGAAGAGACCGCTATTTTTCGCATAGACTGGAATAATTGCCTTTCCTGAGTGTTCTGGGAAAGTAGCCTTAATAGGCGTTCCAATTTTATAGACCTCTCCTGGCGTTATAAATGTGCCACCTGAAATTGGCTCACCTGGTGTGATTGGCTTCGTTACATCAATTGGTTTCCCCGGGGTGATCCAATTTGCCATAGCGATAGCGGGCAAGACCGTCCATGACAGGATGATTGCCAAAGTGAATATGGCAAACGCTCTTCTCAGCTTTAAACTCTTCAAATATATTCTCCTTTCTTAATCAGGAGTGTTTTGCAAATATTTGTCTTCTAACGCTTGAATTGCTTCGTTGTATTGCATATCGTTCATCTTTTTTAAATCCTCTTTGAGTGCATTTTGTTGAGATTTAATCCAATCATGGTATTCAGAATTCCTTGTACGCAAATAGTCATGGCTTTCACGGGACATAATTTTTTTCGTCTGATATAGATATTGCAAAGCGAAGCCTACTTGCTGCCCTTCATCCACAACCTTTTTATATTCCTTTGCATCGTATCCAAAAATTTCAAGTCCTTTTTTTGTACGTTCGTAACTTAATGATTTCGCTTCGCTCTCTTTCCATTCAGCCCATTTTTTCGCTATATCCTTTGCTTGATCAAGCTCCTTTTGAAGAGAAGCAGCATCTTGCACATCCTGGTAAGTCCCTTCTACAGCTTTCGCCACTTCTTTCAACTGGCGCTGTCCGTCATGGTCGACATTAAAACCAATTACGTTAATGATTGGGGTAATATTCGAATCATACAAAGCTTTCGCAGCCGCAACCGGATCATCATCACAAGTTGAAATTCCATCGCTGACGAGATAAACAATATTCGTATTCGAAGCTCCATCATAGGAGGCCAGATCTTTTTGTGCTTCCGTCAACGCCAATTCTGTCGGTGTCCATCCAGCTGGCTGTACTTGATCTAATGATTTTTGGAACGCAGCTTTATCGTACGGCTGGAAGGGATAAAGCAAATCACTGCTACTACATGACATTTCTTTATCGGCAGAGCTTCCAGTTCCTTTATGTCCATAGACACGCAATCCTACATTCGTTTCTTTCGGCAAACTGCCAACAAATTGGACAATTGCTTTTTTCGCAGCCGCCATTTGCGTTTGCCCACCAATATCCTTCGCCATACTTCCTGAGCCATCTAAAATAACTAATACATTTAAGTTATCCTTAAACTGCATGCGCGGATCTTCGACATCTGGACTACCTATTGACGAAAATTTCAATCTTGCAATTAAATCTTCCGGCCCTTGATAGTCTTGCTGAAAAATAGCAAGCAGCTCATTATAAAAATGGTTCAATTCATTTTCTGTCGGATTGTCCGAAATGTTAGGCAAGTCTTTCGTCAATTCATCAATTTTCTTTTGCCCTTCTTCGTCAAGAATAGAAATATAGGATGTATAACCAGGAGAAAGTGCAGCTACTTCTGATAGACTTTTAGGAAGAGGTGCTGCTTCAATTTCACTATCTTTGCCGCTATCGCTGTTATCTTCATCTGCTTCTTGCCCTTTATCCGTTCCCTGCTTTTCTTCTGAAGTTGATTTCTCTTCTAATTCATTCGATTTCTCAGGTTTTGCTTTTTCACTACAAGCGCTCATAAATACAATTACAAAGATGACTGTTAAAATAGGTATAATTCTTTTCATATGAACTCCTTTACAAGCAATCAATCTCCTACCATTTCACTAATTTTGGTTACAATCTTACCGATCAAATCCCCAATTGAAGCTTCTTCATTACTGACAGCTGTAGAAATAATACCCAACACTAAAATAAGCAAAGCAGCAATTCCTAACCATTCCAACGATTGAGCCCCTTTTTCGTTTTTCACTGGATGGCTCATCTTTACTAAAGCATTCATCAGTTTTTCTTTCATTGTAAAATCTCTCCTTATGGTTTAGTTGAATAATTCAAAAATCCCTTTATTCTGGTTGAATATATTTATTATCATCAAGCCTCCGATTAGAATGAGGGCGGAAGGCAATACAAGAAATGTCGTCACTAACGTCACTTTTGGTGATGCTTTTGCCGCCTTCTCTTTAATCAATTCTTTTTTTAATTTCCTCATCTCTTCAGCTTGTTGTTTAAACGTGTCTGCAATCGGTACACCTAAACGCTCCCCTTGGATGAGAGACTTGATCAATATTTGAAATTCCTTACTGTCATTCCGATCTAAAAGTGATTTATAAGCTTCCACTCGAGGTACGCCTACACTTAATTCTTGGATGAACCTTCCGAACTCCGCTTTAATTGGCCCTTCGAAATAATGCACAATGTCCCGCAATGCTTGGTCCATTCCAACGCCTGCCTGCAAAGTGACACTCATCGTATCCAAAAAATCTGGCAGCTGATAGGAAATTTCATCTTGTCTCTTTTTAGCCTTTGAGCGCAGCCATACAATCGTCCCAGCAAAACCGAACACCGGTAGCAAAATAAGCATAAATTGGGATAATGGGAAGCGCAGTATGAAAAGCACACCGCCAATGAATAGACCTGCGATCATCATAAATATTTTCAATCCTTGGAACCGTGCCACGGTTAAACCGTATGGAAAACCGGCTTGGGTTAGTAGCTTTTTCACCTCTTCATTCTCACTGGAAAAATTGATACGTTGGCCCAAGTCAGAAAAATCATCAGCAAATTTAAATAACCGCTCCAAATTTTTCTCTTTTTTCGTCTTTTTTTTCTTAGTCCAAGTCTGTATGAAAATAGAGTCATGCAGTTCCTCACGCAAATTTCGCTTTTTATCCAAATAAATATAATAAGCTCTCAAAGACAGCCCGATTAACGCGACGACTATTACGGTACATAAGGCAATCATGCCATCCATATACTCACACCCTAATATTCGTGATTTTTCGAACGATGACAAAAGTTAATACAGTGCCGATCAAAAATAGTGTCAGTAAAACAATTCCTATTCCTGTAAATAATGGATCTAAAAACCCATCAATAATATTGTTCATCATTAACACTAAAAAAATAGGAATCAATGGAACCATATTTGAAACATATCGCTGTTCAGCTGTCATCGTTTTCACTTCTTGTTTTAACAGCTTCCTTTCATCCAACGTCTGGCTCATTTCATCTAAAACCGCAGAAATATTGCCCCCTGCCTTTTTTTGAATAAGCAATGTAGCGGCAAATAATTGAAATTCCTTATGTTCTATCCTTTTTTCCATCGTCCGAAGAGCCATCGAAAAGTCTATGCCCAATGATAATTCATGCGCCATTCTCTTAAACTCACTTTTTGCAGGTTCCGCTATTTCCTGGGAAATAAGTTGGATTCCTTGATTAAGTGTCATTCCGGATCTTGTAGAGTTTGCTAAAATCCGGCAAATTTCCGGCAACTGTTCAATGAACATTTGCTTTTTCTTGTTTTTTCTTAAGATGAATAGCAGGCGTCTACTGCCTTCAACTAATAACAATGCAATGAATAATGATGGAAGTAAAAGTAAGTTAAACATGTTCATAAGTACGATGATGATGCCTAAATAACCGACAATAAGCGCTCCGATGAATTCGGATGGTGTAAACGGAATATTTGCGTCAGACAATTTCCGTTCAATCGCCTTCGCAGATTCTGTCTCATCGAATTTTGTACCGATAAGAACAATGACACTTTTTCTTTTTTCTCCATCAAGATAAAACTGCTGTACTTCTTTTCGCCATTCTCGTTTCAACTTCCTCATGCCTAAATAATGATAAATGGCATATAAGAAGACGAAGACAGTTGCTGCGGCTACGAGGGCTTCCATCATATAGAAACCACCTCTCTCACTTCAAATAGCCGCTCATCCATCTCGATTCCAAAAGTACGAATTCTGTCCAAACACATTGGTATTTCTCCAGTTGCTGTGAAATGGCCGGTGACCGTCCCGTCTTCCAGCATACCGGTTCGTTTGAATTTAAAAATTTCAACAACGCGATGGGACCCATCATCAAATTTCTGCACTTCCGAAATGGAAATAATTTTCCTTGTGCCATCTGTCAGTCGGGTTGCCTGAATAATAATATCTAATGCTCCGATAACGTATTCCCGAATAACAGACGACGGCAAGTCCATCCCCGCCATAATGACCATCGATTCAACTCGGCGCATCGCGTCTTCCGGGGAATTGGCATGTACTGTAGTCAATGAACCTTCATGCCCTGTATTCATTGCTTGCAACATGTCAAATGCCTCGCCACTTCGGACTTCTCCGACGATAATTCTGTCTGGACGCATCCGTAGCGCATTTCGCACCAAATTCCTTATCGTCACTTCACCTTTCCCTTCGACGTTAGCTGGCCGTGCTTCCATCCCTACGACATTCGGCCGGTCAAGCCGCAATTCCGCAGAATCTTCGATTGTAATGACTCGTTCACCATGTGGAATCGAAGCAGCGACGACGTTTAGCAAAGTCGTCTTTCCTGATCCGGTTCCTCCAGAGATCAAGACATTCATTTTTGCTTTCACTATCCCCTTTAAAAACTGTGACATCGTTTCACTCAGTGAGGAAAACCTTAGCAAATCCTCCATTTGAAAAGGATCTTCCCGAAATTTCCGAATGGACACCAACGTCCCTGATAAACTGACTGGCGCAATGACCGCATTCACTCGGCTACCATCTGGTAAACGAGCATCTACCATCGGAGAGCTTTCATCGATACGCCTTCCTAAAGGAGCAACAATTCTGTCCACAATATGCCGTACATGTTCATCATCTCGAAAAGACACATCCGCTGTTTCCAATCGCCCCGCCTTTTCAACGTATACCTCGTCAAAACCATTGATCAAAATTTCCGTTATATCCGGATCCTTGATCAACGGCTCTAAAGGTCCATAACCAACGGCTTCATCTAAAATCCTTGTAATGAGCAGCTCTTTATCATTCCGTGAAATGATCACTTTTTCCTCGGACATAAAGTGGGACACGTACTGCTCGATCCGCAGCCGCATTTCTCCTGGCGTCAATTGTGTGAGGGCTTCAAGATTCGTATCCCGTAGCAATCGCGCTTTATAATGATCAACCAATTCGTCAACTAAGTGATTTTCATACGTATAGGATGTCGCTTGCTTCTGCGCCAATTTTTCTTTTCGGCGTTCAAATAAAGAACTCACCATTCAACACCTCCTACTGTTTTGCAACTTCACGTGCAAACTTCCGGACATCCTTGGCAAATGGGATCATCTTCCGTTCTTTCGCAAGCTTTCTTACAGGTATCCCTTGATTGATAAAAGGCTGCAATCCTTTTGTATCTTGTCTAATTGAAGCAACAACTGGGTAACGCAATACATTTTTTAAGTCTTTTTGCTTCACTTCATAGTCCTTGGATAATTTATTCAAAGCGATTTCCATTCGGCTCGACAGCAATAAACCTAATCTTTCACATAGCTCTTCGTATTGTTTTAATATTTTCAGCGAAGGTGTGTCCGGCGTCAGCACATAATAGATTTTGTCAGACTCTTCCATTGCTGTGACGACAAGCTCGTTAATAGTCGATGGCAAATCTACTACGACATAATCAAACGTTCTTCTGCATGTTCTTAGTAGTCTTGCTATGAACTCATCATTCAAAGTTTCTAAAACTTCTGCATCGCATGGGCTTATCAATACTTCCATCTGAGAATGCTCTTGAGTTTGCGATACATTTCGTATATGGTTTTCGTTCAACTCATCAATAACTGGCATTAAATCTGCCAACGAACGATTGGATTCGATAGAAAGTAACGTTTCCACTCCTCCATATTGTCCATTTAGATCTATTAAAATGACTTCAGCTGAGGACTCCAATTTCATCGTTTGTGCAAATGTTGAGGATAGCAGTGAACATCCGCTTCCTCCCTTACCGCTGTAAAAAGAAATGATTTTACCTCGTCCGCGACCAAACGATAATGTTTTCGACTCTTCGCTTGCTGCTTTTTTAGCAGCATAGCTTTTTACTGTATTTGGGAACCTGCTTGAGAATAGACCGGATTCTTCTGGAAACACATAAAATTCATCAACTCCGGCTCTTGTCGTATTGCGCAGCAGACTAAAATCAGATTCATTTGCAATAAAAAGTATAAGTGCGTTTTGATTGATCACTTTCAACATTTGGACAATCTCCACTGACGTATCAGAATCCGTATCAACAAAAATGACAATATGGACGATATCTCTATTCATTTCACGGACTGCATCTTTCGATTTGACGCCAATGACACGATCAGCTTTCGTTTCTGCAATTGTCATTAGTTGGGACATGAGCGCTTCATCGTCTGAGACAATCATGATATTTAAACTATTATCCATCGGCCTCACCCTTCAAATATGTACTTATCAGTTAACCGAATCTTCCGACTTATTTTCTTGCACTGATTCATCTTCTGTTTTACCTTGTTCAGGCTGATCCTTTTTTTCTTCGGTCACTTGCCCTTCCTCTTTTGATTCAGGAGGCTTCGTTTCGGTTTCTAGTGATTCGTCATCCTTGCCTAATACTTGGTCCGTCCCTTCCCCGAATGTAGCAGCATCTCCAACGTTCGCTTTTAATACACGAATATGGTCTGCATAGTTTTGCATATGGATCAGCTTAGGAGCCTCTTCAGCAGAAACCTCTACAGCTACTCCTGCAAAATTGTCATCCGTTCCTTGAGCAAAAGCGACTAAGACATCTTTCATGAATATTTCTGTCTTTTTTTTAGATCCGTCACTTGTTGAAACGATGATATCCACTCGATCCAATGCAGTCAGAACTTGATCGAACTGCACTTTATCGGTTCTATACATTGTCACAAGACGGTTATTTGCGTTTTGCAAATTTGATACAGGTTTAATCATATTTTTCGTAATAAGATCACCTGGATTCAACGGAACAGTAGAAACTTGGTGTTCAAATTCATCTTGTGAAAGGATATGGCTATCTGTAACGAATTTATTAGGAATATCCATTTTTGTCACTTGTGAGGGCTGAATCGCAGTTCGGGAAGGTATCGATTCCTTTGCTATATATACTGATGTCATGCCACCCAAATCAGCATTAAGCTGCTTCACCTTCTCTAAAATTAGATATCCAGTAGCTGCCGCTAAAATAAAGGCCAAAATCAAAAATATGGCAGCCCGTCTCTTTGCTTCTAACATCCCAACCCCTCTTTCATTATGAACCTCGTATTCTATTCAAGTGCTAATAGGTACCTAATGCCTTAATTATTATCACGCGCATATTCTTATGTCAAAACTGTGACAAATACGTTTTAACGCAAGACAGGTCCATAGTCACCAGAACTAAAGTTTATTTAAAATTAAAGAATTAATAATTTCATGCGTATTCCAATAATTTTTTCTAATAAAATATGACAAATGATGCCATTTTTTAAACATAGTATGTCTTTCGATTCATTTTTTTGTGTAAATCAAATTTAGTAAAGTCTTGAAACAAAGGTAATCCTAAAGTCTTTCGCCTCATTATTTTTACTGTTTTAAAAATGTTTTTATTCTTTCAGTCAATACAAAAAACCTTAACAATAAGAAGCAGATGCGATAAACCTATAAAGTAAAAAAGACTATGCAAAGGACCATTGAGTCCTCCTGCATAGTCTTTACTATAATTTTTTTATTAACTAATGACTAATTGTTCCACGTTAGCACCAATTTTACGATCAACGATTTCTTGAACTTCAGTACCATCTAATGTTTCTTTCCGCATTAACGCTTCAACTAATTGCTCAAACTGTGGTGCATTTTCTTGAAGCAGCATTTCCGTCTTTTGGAGAGCTTTCTTATAGAGCAATTGCATTTTCTCTTCTCGCTCACCTTTATTGAACGTCAATGTGAAGCCGTCCTGCAATACACCCATGTCAACCATTTTTTCTAAAATATCTTTTGCTTGCTGAACGTCTCCGCTGACACCGACACTGTGCTCACCGAGATAAAGACGCTCTGCAACACCGCCAGCCAAAATCATGCTCACTTGATCCATTAGCTCGCTCGCTGTTTGCAAGTGCAGCTCTTTTGGGATCGGGGCTACATAGCCTAATGCTTGTCCGCGCGGAATGATCGTCGCTTTCCGGACGGACCCCGGCTTTGTCAATGCCGCGATTAAAGCATGCCCGGATTCATGGATTGCGACACGTCTCTTCGTCTCCGGATCGTTCAATGCACGCGATGTGCTTCCTAATATGGTGCGATCAATCGCAAAGTCAAGGTCGCTTTTAGCAATCTGTTCCCTGCCATCACGGATTGCACGTTTACTAGCGGTTTCAAATAAAGCGCTCAGCTCCGCACCAGAAAACCCCGATGTACTTTCGGCTAAAGTGTCTAATGATGCGAAAACTTCATCCGCAAGCATACGCCCTTTCGTATGGATGTTAATAATTTCACGGCGTCCATTCGCATCTGGAAGAGGCACATTAAATGTGTAATCGATACGGCCGGGACGAAGGAAAGCATCATCCAACATATCTTTCCGGTTCGTCGCTGCGATGAACAATATGCCGTCATTATCATTTCCGCCATCCAATTGAACAAGCAACTCCGTCAGCGTTTTCTCGGACTCCTCACCACCATGCTCTTTCCTTTTGCCAGCAAGTGCGTCTACTTCATCAATGAAAATAACAGCTGGACGTTGTTTCCGTGCATTTTGGAAAAGTGTCCGAACTCTTGAAGCTCCGACACCAACATATAACTCGGTGAATGCAGACCCGCTGGAAGAATAAAATGTGGCACCAATCTCTTGAGCGATCGCTTGTGCAAGCAACGTCTTCCCAGTCCCCGGAGGACCATAGAGCAAGATGCCCTTCGGCGGTTGAATGCCAATTTGAGCAGCCCGCTTCGGATCTTTAATGATCGATAGCGTCTGCTGGATCTCATCCTTCATTTCATCCGGCAATCCACCAATATCTTTCAGTGAAATATTAGGAAGTGGCGTCTCTTGTGAAGCGCTTTTCTTCATTGAAGAGATACCGACACCTAACTTCCCTTTTTTATGCAAAATGAATAGTGTTAAAAACGATGCGATGATGAGACCACCGATAATTAAACCGCCATACTGCCCACTATCCACATATTTATAGGAAAGGTCGTATTTTTCGACCAATTGCTCTGCTAAAGTGCTTTGCGGACGAACAGTAGTTGTGTACAATCCATCTTCCGTTTGTACAGACAAAGTTCCGTCAGCTTTTTCTTTCAAGGATATCGAATGGCCGTTCTGAAGAGCGATCATTTTCTCCAATTCGGAAAACGAAACCTCTTTCCCTTTATTTGCCCCAGAGACATACCATCCGACAGTTCCTGCAATTCCCGCGACTAAGAGGACAAGGACGACAATCTTTGCTGCAAACTTTGAAATAGGCTTCAAGCCATCCCCAACTCCTTCATAAAGATACTATACATTATAAAGCATATTTGCCTATGAAGATAGCCGGAAAGTTGTAGAAATGTTGACAAAAAAAATAAGATAGCTAACTAACTTGGGGACAATAAATCAATTCAGCTGCTTCTGTAAGACTTTTAGAAGTCGAACAAATATTTAAAATATATAAGCATGAAGGATTTATCCTTTTTCTTAATACTTATTTTTAGCTTTGCTTATGGCATACACCTTTTTGGAAAGAGATAGAACACTTTCTAAAAGTGAAAATGCTCACATCCATTGCACTTCCCGTCTATAGGGTTACACATTTCTTATTTCATTTGTAAAATAGAAGGCTTCGTAAAATAAAAAACGGTTAAGCAGACTATTGCCTGTTCAACCGTTCGTTTTCTTTACGCAATGCTTGCACTCTGAGTTCTCCGCTCGTCTTTCGTCGCGAAGTCGTTTTTTGACGATGTTCTTTAATGATTGCATACATCTCTACCAATTGGATCATACAAATCCCTCCATTCTTCAGTTCACTCTATAGTATGTACTGAAAATGGAAAGGATACACATCCATAATATGTTCTATTAATTAAAATATAACGATAAGTTTATCAAGAATGATAATTCTATATATTTATTATTACAGCCTACTTACTAAAATGAAAATTGTAATGTTTTTGTAACGTCACTGCATCCTTCCCGTAATACTCATTCTTTACAATGAAAAGCGTGTTCATTATATAAAGATAAAAGTTAGGGGATTTTAATATTATGAAGAAAGTTGCTATATCGTTCATCTTAGCTGGATCGCTTACTTTAGGCATTGCCGCAACAAACGCGGATGCTTCTACACATAAAGTCCAAAAAGGGGAATCATTATATACGATTTCCAAAAAGACAAATGTTTCTGTTGCAAATTTAATAAAATGGAACAACTTATCATCCGATCTCATTAAACCAAACCAAGTGTTGAAGACTTCTGCTTCATCGTCAGCTACTGCTGCAAAGAGCTCAAAAACGTATAAAACAGCATATAATGTCAATATCCGTTCCGGAGCAGGTACAGGCCATAAAATCGTTACTTTAGCGAAAAAAGGAACAACAGTGAGCATCATTGGGGAGAAAAAAGTAGGTAAAGAATTATGGTATCAAGTAAAAGTGAATGGAAAATCCGGTTGGGCGTTAAGTACGCTGTTAACGAAAAGTACGGCAGCACCATCTACAGTTGCAAAATCGAATGACGTTGTATCGGTCGCTAAACAGCTCACTGGGATTCCGTACCGTTTTGGTGGCACGACAACTAAGGGATTTGATTGCAGCGGCTTTGTTCAATACGCATTTAAAAAATCTGGAAAAACAGTTGCCCGCGACACATTAAGTCAGTTTAATCAATCTAAAAAAGTGTCAACACCAAAGCCTGGTGACCTTGTTTTCTTCCAAAATACATATCGTAAAGGAATTTCACACGTCGGTATTTATGTCGGCAATAATAAATTTGTCCATGCTGGCGGATCGAAATCCCAAATTACAAGCTTGAGCAATTCCTATTGGAAATCAAAATTCCATAGCTTCAAACGACTATAGTTTGAGCAAAGCATTTGGAATTCAATTTTAGGTATCCGCATATAAAAAGAAAAAACGGTCTGTCGACAATCGGCAGGCCGTTTGCGTATTATATGACTTTACGCATCCCTCCTTCCGAATGGCTCATAAAAATTTTTCCCGACTGATTTGCATATGGCCATGTTTGTAGAAATTGATTTGTTCGTTGTCGCCCAATTTGCATAAGCTCATCTTTTTGTTCATCTTCCATATTGAATTGCGTTGCGCTATATTGCTCAACAGGAATAAAGATAATATCTTTTTCGTGCTTTCTTGAAATATATCGTTCGTCATGCGCGTTTTTCATCGTAGAGAATAATGCTTCAAATAGGTGCAAAGCATTTTTTATTTCTTTTCCGACCATCTCCTCTTTCGGATGGCTTAGCTTCATGCCAATTAACGGTCGTTCTCGCTTTCCATTCGCATCATCAAACAGCCACATTGGAAAATTGCTCAGTACACCCCCATCTACAACGATCGTCTCCCCTGTAGGCACTCTTAGTTTTACTGGTTCGAAGAAAAACGGAATGCCGCAGCTCATACGCAATGCTCTTGCAATTGAAAAGGTTTCAGGCTCAATGCCATAATGGATTAAATCATCCGGCAATACGATTAACTTGCCATTCGTTAAGTCAGATGCTACTAATTTAAGCGAGCCGGCGGGCAAATCTGAAAAGGTATAGATGCCTTTCAACGACAACTTCTCAAAGAACCAATCTTCCAAAGCTTTGCCTTGGTATAACCCCATTCGCCAATAAAGCATAAGCCACTTCATGAACGGCAGTGGCAATATCGTTTTTCTTGGATCCAATAGCGCCCCTAAATCCTCTTCTTGCATCATTTGCTCGATTTCCTTCCCCGTATAACCTGCCGCGATGAAGCAAGCAAGTAACGCTCCTGCACTCGTTCCCGCTACACGTTGAAAACGATAACCTTTCTCTTCTAACACTTGATAAGCGCCGACCAATGCAAATCCTTTCAATCCCCCTCCAGCGAACACGCCATCTATTAACAAACGGCATCCCCTTTCAAACGTATTAAATTCCCTTCCCTTATAGATAGGATGAACAACGCCCAAATGTGATTATTATTTTAAACATTCCTAAATGGAATGCATCAGACTGTAGACAAAGTATCTTTTTACTTTGTCTACAGTCTTTTTAAGGTTTTGTAGTCACTATATAAGTGCTTCCCAGCTTGGCTTGAAAACCCTTGTCAACAAGCTTTGTAATAGTTTATGCATGAAAAAGCTATCAATCACTCTTCCAAAGTTTTTGTTTTTGTAAAAAGGGTATCAAAAGAAGACAATCATAAGGAGGAGGCAAAGTATGAACGACAAAACATTTATTGGTATGTTCTATGACGACGAAGAGATATTGAAGCAAATAGACGATTTAAAGGCGCAAGGGTTTGATGGGGAAAATATATATGTCATTACGAAGGATAAAAACGATGTAGCCATGTTCCAGGGACTTAAATACGGGGATGTCCAAACGACGCCAGATTCTTGGTTCGATCGTTTCATAGATTTTATGACAGGAGAAGACCATGTTCGAAGCATGCTGAAGGAAGTCGGCGTAAACGATAATGATATGGATGCTTATTACAGAGATATTGAAGCTGGCGGAAAACTTCTTTATGTGGATGAAGGGGAGGCAAATCGGCTTTATAAGACAAATGGGGAGAGATTTGGCGCAACCGGCCTTGGAACAGATCCGAATTTAGGCGCAAACAGGGTCATTGAAAATGAAACAACTGATGAGATTTTCCCGGAAGCATACGATGCCCCTTATGCAGCGACGAATGAAAATTTAGGTCGTGTAGGAGGCGAAGCATTGGTAAATCAAACGAACTATGAAACACCTCCAAACAATAATCGGAAAGAAACAAATGCATATAAGGCAGAAACACCACATGAAGAAACGATGCGGCTGCGTGAAGAGCGCTTGAGCGTCGATAAGGAGAAAGTAGAAAAAGGGGAGATTTCCTTGCATAAGGATGTCGTAGAAGAACAACAATCGATCGATGTTCCTGTCATGCGTGAGGAAGTGTATGTAGAACGTCGTCCGGTAAATGAATACGAACAAAATGAAGCGGATTTCAGATTGCAAGATGATGAAGAAACAATCCATATTCCAGTTATGGAAGAACGACTTGAAGTAACGAAAAAACCGTATGTTTCAGAAGAAATCGTTATTGGCAAACGCGAAGTGGAAGATGTCGAAACAGTGCGCGATTCAGTGAAGCATGAAGAAGCGTACATGGAGCAAGACGGTAATGTAGAAGTGACTGGAGAGTTCGAAGATCGCTCAAATGTAAAGCGCAATAAACGAAATGATGCTGAACTCAATTCGAGAAAAAACGACAAGCTTGATTTGTAATGCATTGTTCTAAAGAATTTGCTGCCTAAAAGAAACCAGTGAAGCTACAAATAGTACCTTCACTGGTTTTGTTATAAATTATCTCTTCCATTATCCTCTAATTCTTCTTGGACTTGCTGATTACTATTGATCTCCAGAATCATCCAACTTTCGTTTCTGCAAATTCTCTAACATTTTTATAATATCTTGTGTGTCCTCTTGACTATTGAAAACAAACTCATTCATCGTATAACGGTGATTCCTCAAACTTCTGCGCAAACGGCTAATATCGCTCTTCTGCTCTTGCAACAATTCGAATGCATCCGATTGAAGATCTAAATCATCCAATTGCCTGTGATAGATGGACAGCAGCCTGTTGCTCAAACGATAATGACGCTTTCTTTGCTCTATTTGCTGTTCCACCAACCAATCAACCGCCGACTCCAACTTCTTTAAACGATCTAAAATAAGTGTATACATCTCCAATTGTTGCTCAATGAAAGATTCGTAAGGATTATATACGAACTGGCGCTGATTATGTCCGATATCAAAATGAGGATCCTGTTTCTCCATGAGACATACCCCTTCTTACCTTCTTCTTTCTATTGTATGGAAGCTAGTAAGTTCCGTGAGTCGCATGCACGAGAATATGCCATTTTTCTACATTCACCATTCTCAATAACATTGGTTAGGTAAATCCATCGATTACATAGAACCTACAGACTGTAGACAAAGTATTTTTTCACTTTGTCTGCAGTCTTTTT
Organism: Sporosarcina contaminans; assembly: GCF_042679045.1. Lineage (NCBI taxonomy): Bacteria > Bacillati > Bacillota > Bacilli > Caryophanales > Caryophanaceae > Sporosarcina > Sporosarcina contaminans. Next base: position 19,856 of record NZ_JBHTLT010000037.1, read on the forward strand.
AAGGTTTTTAGTCATGGAATAAGCGTTTGCCCAGCTTGGCTTGAAAACGCTTGTCAAGGAAGGCAACCTAAGAACGCCACGTCCTAAAGGTGCCTTAATTTCTGCTAAGAGCGCAATACGGCAAATCGAACCCTTCGCCGTTCGATTGTCAACAAGCTGCCTATTTGGCAACTGGAGAAAGTGCGTATTTCAACGGTGCAATCCCGCATGCTTTCCTGTCTATTGCTCGCTATTTATTTTTCAAATAAGTAAAAGAGGTTATCATGAAAGCAAGAACGCTTCAGACAACCTCTTTTTCATATTTTATAGTGCTCTCTCCATGTTGAAAGTTCTTTCTCCATAATTTCCTCTGCCAATTGTTCATCCCATTGAGCGGATAAACTGTTCCAAACGCGTGCATACATTTTATCCTCGGCCGCATGATACAAATGGTACTCAAAAATAGGAACCGTATGCATATCGAGCTCCGTTACAGATCGAATGGATTGAACTGTAATAAGCATTTCTTCTTCTATTGTTGCAGATAGTTTGTCCACAGCTTTTCGCAGCTGGTTCTCTTCAATTTTCTCCACCGCTACTTCTTCTTTTGCATAGCGATACAACGGTTCACTTCCCTCTTTTAATTCCCCGAAAAGAAATTCGCCATGTGTACTGCTATAATAGGCTGTCTTCTCTTCTTTTTCAGGCGGGTGAATAAAAATTCCTAATTTCAACTGCTCTTTTCCTGTTTCAGTTAAACTGAAATACTCCGGCTTCTTTTCGATCATTTTTGCGTATTGCATACTTTTTATCATGTCTTCAATGAACAATGGTTCAACACGCAAAAGGTCACTTATCTCTTCAACCGAATCTGTTTGCATTTTGCTGAAAACGATGAGTAGCATTTTCATAAGCAAATCCATCGGTGTACGCTTTACTGTTTCATAGGAAATTTCAATTTCTTGAATAGGTATTGTCCACGTTGCCGAATGCAATAGGCGGACGTTTGGATCGGCTAACAACTCCCTGTTTAAATTCTTTTTCACATTATCCATTGGCTCGTCCTCCCGCATGATGTAACAAACGGAAACCGTTTAACCGCCTTACTTGCTCTACTAAGCGGCTATACATTTCCCTCGTTTCCGCTTTTTTTGGCCGTTTCGTAAACATTTCCGAGCTCCCAACGATCAATAGTAACTCCCTTGCGCGTGACAGTGCGACGTTCAATCTGCGGTAATCCTCCGCAAAGCCGATTGTACCGCTTGGCTGCTGATGGTTTCGGACAAAGCTTAACAAAATAACATCCATTTCCATCCCTTGAAACTTATCGACCGAGCCTGTCCGACAATGCAAATGATTAGGGCGAATTTCTTGCTCAATCAAGCGGTCAATCCGCTTTACTTGTTCGCCATAAAAACTAATGATCCCAACGCTTTTTTTACTGTCAGCAGGGAGTCTCCCTTCCCTTTTCGCTTGCTCAGTCGCCTCATCCAAATCCTCTAATAGCTCCCCAATCATTTGTAATTCCGCTTCGTTGTACAAACTAGTGCCGCCTTTCACTTGCGCCTCAAAATAATCCGGCTCATTCGGCATATCAAACCATAATAAATGGTCATTGCGATTAAAGTAGCGGGAATGGAGGAAATGGTCACGCACCCGTTCCGAATCATCCAGCCCACAGCGGAGGCGATAGTTGCCTTCCTCGTAAAATGGAGCAATCGCATCCATTATTTTCTCATGCATACGATACTGGATGGAGAGCATTGTTTTGTTTTTCTTAGGCAATGTCCTGAACAATCGTTCGAACAACGATTCTTTTAGCAAGCTGCGCAGCTCATTCTTTTCCGTTTCATCATTGATTTCATCCACAAACTCCTCCATCGTTTCCCTACCGATTAAAGGGGGCAGTTGATGATGGTCTCCAACTAAAATGATCTTTTTCCCTTTTAGCATCGGCAATAACAGTTCTGGCGGCGTCGCTTTTGACACTTCATCAATAATGACAACATCAAAGTCCGGGTAATCCTCAGCAAAATCCTTTCTCGCTGACGCAACGCAAGTCGTGCCGATAACATTGGCATGTTTTACATATAATTTCCGAATTTCATCCAAATCATAAGAGCTTGCTTCGGATAATAAACCGCTCCATTCTTCCTGTAGCTCCTGAATAATCGGCAGCCGCTTCTGTTCATGCTGCAATTCAACCTTCCGTTGTCCGATTGAACGGACTTCTTCTAACAGTTCTTTTTTCATTTGTTCCACATTGACACGTGTTATTTCATATAAAACATCGAGCCGTTCCTCAACATGTACGACATTTTCCGTCATCAATAACTGTTTTGAAAGAATGTCATCCAATGCATTTTGCGCATCTTCAAGCTTCCTTAATTGCTCAACGAGCGCTTCTCTTTTTTCAACGATTGAACGTTCAATGATCGTTACTTTTGCGGAGCGATCTTCAAATGCGGAAATTTCTTTTTTCAATGCAGTAATTTCTCGCTCGATTGTTTTGCGGTCTGCATCTTCATCGACACTTTCTGCAAGCTCTGCATGTTCTTTTTTCAAGTTGGCGATTTCCTCGATTTGCTTTACAACGTCCTCCTTTGCTGCAGTCATTTCAGCTTCCAATGAGCGCAGCCGTTCCGTAAACTCTTCTTGAATTTCATTTTTTACCAATAAAAAACGATTGGCCGCTTCTTCATTTGAGGAAGCTTTAATAGCAGCCATCCGTTTTTCCACGTCATCTTTTTTCCCTAACAAATACGCAACATTCTTTGCAATGCGTTGCAATAGAGCTAATTTTGCTGGATTATTTTGCATTGCAATTTGTCGCTTCGTCTCCTTTGCGCTTAAATACCGGCCGAATTGATCTAACATTTCATGCATTTCATCGGTTGTTTGAAAACGATCAGTCTGTCTCGGTTTCATTTGTTCAACCGGATAGGAGTTTTTATTCAATAGTGATTGAGCATAATCAATTCCTTTTACTAGCCTCTCCTCAACTTCACTCCATTCCCTTAATTCATAAGGGTAAATTCCTCTTTGAATTTCCGTTCTCAATTTACGCAGGGCGTTGATCTCCAAACTGATCGGCAAAGATGGTTTAAGCTGAAGGGCAGCGAATAGATCTTCTACTTCCTGAAGCTTGCGAACCGGGGCAAGCAGCGTTAAAAACTGTCTAATTGGCTCACATTGTACAGTTTTTCTTGCAGCATCCTCTTCCATTCTTCTAACAGAAGATTGAGCAACTTCAATCGCTTCTTCTGTTTGGAAATAACGCAACGTTCGTTGTAAGAATGCAACTCTTTGCTGCTTCTCTTCCATTTCAAGCACCATTTCTGAAGGAATGGCCATCTCTTTTCTTTTCTGTTCTGCAATCGCCGTTTCAGCTTTTAACGTTTCGATCACAGCTCGAATGTTATCTAACTGTTCAGCTGCTTCTGTTTCTTTCCTTTTCAACTCCATTTTTTCAGTCTGCATTTCCCTATGTTGTTTCGACAACTCGGCATGTTCAGCTTCAGCAGCTTGCTTTTCTACAATTTTCTGTTCAATATCCTCAATTTCTTTTAGCAATCGCGCCTCTTCATCCACTAATCGCGAAATCTCTTCACTCACTTCACGTTCACGTTCTGCATGATGGCGCCTTTCTGTTTCAACCGCTTCAAAAGTTTCGTCCCGCCAATGCAAGGCAACATTTTCTTCAATGAAACGCTTACCTTCCTCTTCAATGCTTTCCGTTCTGCCATAACGCAATATGCGGATGCCCGGATCGGATAGTAGTCGCCCTAAAGCATTGTCTACTGCCAAATTGGATTGCGAAGCAACTAACGTCCGTTGTCCGGCTTTCACTAACTGATGACAAAGCTCAGAAATAACTGTCGTTTTTCCCGTTCCTGGTGGTCCTTGAATGACGTATAAGTCATGCGCGGACATAGCGCCTGTAACGGCTTCACGCTGAAATTCATTTAAAGGATGATGGAATTCTAACTCGACTTGTTTATTTGTAATTTGAACGACAGGACGCTCTTCAAATAAAACCTTTTCCAAATTGGCGTTTGCCGCAATCCCATCCTGCAAATCTTTGAAGCCTTTCCGGAGTCTTTTGATCTGGCTCAATTGAGCAAAATTGCTGAAGACAATTTCATTTACGTTGTTCGGAAGCAATGCTCCATGCCGTGCTTTCGCTTGCGATTTACGGGTCAATTCTATTTTCACTTTTCGGCTCGATCGTTTCACATCGATTACAGTGCCAATATCCTCTTGCTGCCCTTTTAGCTTCGCACTGAAACGAACAATCGTATTCCAATCTTTTGCTTCCAATCCGCTGCATACAATCGTTAACTTACTGAAATCTTCATTATAAAAAGGCTGAGAAAAATGAGCCACCATATCTTCCACATCTGCATTCTTTTCCTCAATCCGTAAATATCCTTCCCAGCTTTTAATGCGTTTTTCTACATAGGCGGATCGTTCTTCCGCTATCGGAAGTTCGCGTAAAGCTGTATACAACTGAATTGGCATCGCTTTTCCAGTAGATCCTAAGGCGAACTTCAATCGCGCGGCATAACGTCGATTCGTCTGGACACGCTCTCTCCTGCCTCTCACACGAAAGTTCGTAGCGACAAACCCTTCATTCTTATATACACATTCCAAAATAGGCACTCTTCCGTCCAAAAAATTACGCAATTGGACATTCGTCTTCGGGTCAAAATAAAAGGAGAAAGACATATTGTCCTGTTTCGCGGGCTGTTTTTCTATGTAAACATCAAAATGATCCTGCATCGAAAATAGGGCATGTTCATCCACTATCCATCTACCAATTTCTTTTCGAGCACGATTCGTCATATCCAATCTGCACGTCACGACTTCCAATTCACTCAACAGGACAACCTCCTTTCGTTGTTCAATAAGATATTTCCGATGATCGTAGCCTTAATTGATACCTATATGAGTGGATTTCAAACTAGATTAACCATTGCAAAACCCGAATTACAATGCGTTAAATAGAAACCATACGTTCTATCATACATCAAAACGGGACTAAATTTGAATGGAAAACAATGACCATTACGAAAGTACATTCGTTTCCAATTTTCTAAAATCGGGTATGGATGAGCATAGATAAAGGAGGAATTGCTATGGAACAAAAAACCTTTGTCGGGTTGTATGATACAGAGCAATCAATCATCGACGCCATTGAGAAATTGGAGGAAAAAGGTATTGATCCTTCTTCGATGTATATCGTTGCAAAAAATGAAGAGGACGTAGATCTTTTTAGGCGAAAGTCATTTCATGACATTCAATCCGCCCCAACCAACTATTTAGACCGCATCATTAGTTTCTTTTCCGGGGAAAACCATGTACGAAGCATGTTAGTTGAAATAGGATTGGATGAAGCAGATCTAAAAAAATACGAATCGGAAATTAAACAAGGCAAGTGGCTGCTTTATGTCGAAGGGGAACCTGAAAAAACGGTGTATGAAATTTTGGAAGAACGAAACAAGCCGGAAACGAATCCATTCAATCGCCCTGTTTCCGAAGCAGCTTATTTACAACAAAATCATGACCTATCTTCTAATATCGGCGATGACGGCATGCCAAAAAACGATTTTAGGGACAGCATCGTGCCGGATACCTATGAAATGCCATTCGATCAGAACCGTGCTTTAGGCAGGATCGGAGCTGAGACGCTTTTTGACAAAACAGAATACGAACCAAAAAATAGCAACCAACACATTACACCAAACAATATACAGAGCAGTACCGATGAAGAACGAAAACGTCTCCATATGCGATACAAACAAGAACGGATGAAACGACATGAAGAAGAACAATCCGGGCTTCCACATCCGACAACCTTCATGGAAAGCCAAACAGAACGTCAAGGCGCTATAGAGGAATTCGATCCGGAGGAAACATCCACTCACGTTCCAATGCCTAAAAACACAGACGGCGAAAACGTTAATACGGTTCATGAACCAATTATAATCGACTTAAGAAATATTCATAAGGCCTCAAATAACCCGCATAGCTATTGTACGAACGACCATAGTTCCGAAAAGAAAAAGTAAACAATTGCATGGTTTTGACTGAAGACAAAGTATCTTTTTACTTTGTCTTCAGTCTTTTTAAGGCTTTTAGTCATTGTAAAGATGTTTGTCCGGCTTGGCTTGAAAATGCTTGCCACGTGGAAGGCAGTCTAAGTTCGCGATGTCCTCAGTGCCTTAATTTCCATAAAGGGCTCGTAAATATGGCAAATTGAACCCTTCGCAGTTCGATTCGCAGTATGCATGCGTTTGTCAACAAGCTGAACCGCGCAATCATCATTGCATGGGTGTTTTTGTTTGAAGCAGCTTATAACTTGTTAGAGTGCAAATGCCAACGCAAAACATCGCGGCTAAACTGTTTGGACAGAGAATGTAAATTGCATTGTTGGACAAAGTGAAATAGTATGGACGTTATAAAAACCGCTTGAATGGAGGAGCAAAAATGTCAGAATTCAAAATTACGTACTTTTTCGATGAAGAGCATTATATTCGCCGATTTATCCATACCGATTCATTCGAAAGCGCGGAGAAAATTGTGCAAAGCGAACGCGATCAATATATTTCATTTCGCGATAGCCGCGGCATTTATCATGAATTGAATACAAGTAAAGTGCGTGTCGTCCAAATTTCAGAATATCATCGAATCGATAAGACGAAAAAGTAAGGGGAATATGCTACAACTACTCCTTGCCGTAGTGAGTACAATATTTCCCAAGCAACAATCACTTTTAACCAATCATACTTACAGCGATATAATTGCTTTTTTGTTAACAATCAAAAAAGGAAAGAATTTATTTGTCCATACAATATGGTGGACCATGCCACCAATCCTACTTCTTTCCTTTATTGTTTTCACATCGCTTGGACTAACGGTCCTTTCTAACAGAAGCACAAGCGAGTTATGAAACGTCAATATTGTATTTTATCGCTTTCTTCTATGTGCTAGTCCTGTTGATTGTTAGGTGTTGAAAAGCAAGTAAGCGCCAGTAAATAGCAGAATGGCGTATGTAAACAACTGAAACATTTTTTGATTGATCCGTGAAAAAAGATATTGACCTGCCAATTGCCCCAACAGTACGATCGGCAAAGCACATAATGCATACAACCATACTTTGTTTGATGTGCCCGCTGCAAAAATTTGTACAACTAAACTGAAGAAGTAAATGAATAAATAATACGCTAATGTTGTCCCCCGGAGTTTTGCCTTTTCTGTTTCAGTACCGGAAAAATAGAGCAGCAATGGGGGTCCTGGCATGCCGATACTCGTTGTCAAGGAACCTGAAATTGCCCCCACTATGCGGTCGCGGCCTCTCGTCTGCCCAATCCGAAATTTTAGAAGCAACAATACTGTCAAAAGCAGGATTAATATGCCAATCGCTATTTTTAAATAGTCGATATTTGAAAATGAAAATACCATCATACCAATCGGCAAACCGATAACACTTCCACTAATAAATCTCTTTAAAACACCTCGATCGATGTCACTTCGAATATTTTTAAATAAGGTCAGTGAAATGAATAACGATAAAATTAAATTCAATTGAATCGCATCTCTTGCATCAAATAGCAGGAGCAAAAACGGTGTAGCTACTATTGAAAATCCGAATCCCGTACTCGTTTGCAAAAGTGATGCCGTGAATATAAGTAGAATAAATAACCCGACTTCCAAAATGAAAACCTTCTTTATCTAAATTTCCATTCATTATAGCATAACGGATTCCATAAAATCTGACTGTTACCAAAATTAGTTTTTAATAGATTCATATAGCATTTCCATCAATTTCTTTGTATCATAGGTAATAAGAACTTTCTAACATAAAACAAAAGTTTCACAAGTTCTATTTCTCCCTTATTCTAAATGATTAGGAGGTACTATGATGTTTAAGCAAAAGGGATCTATACGCAAGAAGATCATCTGGGCTACGCTCATACCGATTTACATAATTGCCACACTCTTCAGCGCATTGTTTTATTTTCAAGCGATGGATATCGTAGAAAAAAACGTTATACCGCAATTTGAAGATTCCCTAACTACAACGATGGATGAACTATCGGGCAAGTTGCCTGCACGCGTTATTAACCGTGCCTATTCAGACAAATCTGCACATCTTCAATTGTTGAATATTTTGAATTCGGCAAAACAGAAGAGTGGATTTGAAAACATTTATATCGTCACTAAAGTTGATGGAGAAGATATGCTCTTAGCCATGTCCGACTCTACTGATTATTTAGTTCCGCAAGCGCTTACAGCAGAACAAAACAAAGCTTTGCAATCGGAAAAACCATTATTTAGTGATATCTATTCAAATGATTTAGGCGTACACAAATCGATGTTTATGCCAATTGAAGGAACCGAGGCACTGATCGGTATCGATCAAGACGCAAAGTTTATTACCGACATTAAAAGAAATGTTGTCATTATATCTCTTGCAACCGTTATCATCGGTATGTTGATTAGCATTGTGATTCCTTCATACGTTGCAAGAAAGATTTCGAAGCCGCTAACTCAACTCATTCAAATAACAGAGGAAGTCGGGAAAGGTGATTTGACGAAGTCCATTACGATCAAAAGCAGGGATGAGATCGGCCGGTTAGCCCATAGCTTTAATTTAATGAAAAACGAGCTTCAACATATGATCCAGCAAGTAAATAAAACCTCCGATAATGTAGTAGCATCGTCATCTGAAATGTCGGAGAGTGCTGACCAAATGGCGAAGGTCGCAAACCAATCGACAATTGCTACGCAAGAAGTATCAGCAACGAGCGAAGCACTTTCTGAGGCTGCAGCTCAAAACCTACTTGCTCTTGAACAAATAACAACAGGCATCCAACAGATTGCTGATTCTGCATCAAAGCTCTCGGAGGACACGTCAGACGTTTCCAATGCAGCACATGAAGGAAGCGATTTGATCCAAGATTCAATCGAAGGCATTCATACAATTAACCAATCTGTACAAGCATCTATGAAAGTCACGCAAGTCATGCATACACGTTCGAATGACGTTACGAAAATTATTGGCATGATTACCGATATTTCCGATCAAATCAACTTGTTAGCCTTGAATGCTGCTATTGAAGCCGCCCGAGCAGGCGAAGCTGGAAAAGGATTTAGTGTTGTTGCAAGCGAAGTTCGGAACTTGGCCGAACAATCCGCTCGTTCTGCCAATCAAATTAGCACGATCATTCAAGAAATCCAAAGTGATGCGGAACAATCTGTCCAAGCAATGGAAAAAGTGTTTGAAGATGTCGAACGTGAAACCGTCATTGTAAATGAAGCCGGGAATTCATTCAAAAATATCTCAAGCCGCATCCAGCAAATTAGTGCAAGCGTCCAAGATGTTTCCGCTACGATCCAAGAAATTTCAGCTGGTTCAGAAGAAATATTAGCATCTACACATGACACAGTCCAATCGTTGGAAAATTCATCTGAACATACGCAAAATATTGCGGCATCTATGGAAGAACAACTTGCAGCTATGCAAGAAATGGTTAGCACTTCAGCGTCATTGAACGACTTGGCTGATCAATTGAAAGAAGAAATTAAGAAATTTAAAGTTGAATAACAATAAAAATCCCGTTCGCCTCAAATGGCTGCGGGATTTTTGTTTAACAGTAACCGTTTGCCGCCTTGCCCAACCGCCCTTTGCAATTAGCAGGTAATGGGGGGGCTTACTACTCTACTCAACTTATTAGGTTGAATTATTATAATTCCGAGTTGACATATCGGTATTATAGTCATAAAATAAGGAAAATTACATTCTTTTTGAAATGCTTAGATCGTTTCATGGAATTTTGATCTATGTAGACGAACAATCTTTTGTAGATCAGAGGATTTTAAATCGTACTTGAAGAAGCAGTAGGCAGACAGCTATTATTCATTCAAAAAAGATTAGTAGAAATGGGGGATCGGTATGGTAATTGAACAGATTTTTAATGAGTTAGAGCAACATTCTAGTAAAGTGATCGAATGGAGAAGGTATTTGCATCAGCATCCAGAGCTTTCGTTTGAAGAAACGGAGACCGCCGCTTTCATAAAAGAGAAACTATTGAGCTTTGGCTTGGAGGTGAAGTCGGACATTGGTGGAAATGGGCTGATCGGGATTTTGAAAGGCAGCAAGCCTGGAAAGACAATTGCATTGCGAGCTGATTTTGACGCGCTTCCGATTGCAGATGAAAAAGATGTCCCCTATAAATCAACTCGGCCGAATGTTATGCATGCTTGTGGACATGACGGCCATACTGCTGCCCTGTTAGGAACTGCACAAGCACTTAGCCAATTTCAAAAATCCATTGCAGGCACCGTTATTTTCCTTTTCCAGCATGCGGAGGAAAAACCGCCTGGCGGGGCAAAATTCATGATAGAAGATGGCGTACTGCAAGATGTCGACTTTGTATTCGGCGCCCATTTGGCATCTGATACACCGGTCGGCCATTATGCAGTTGGTTCTGCTTTCAAAATGGCCGCTGTCGATAAATTCTCCATTACAATCCAAGGAAAAGGCGGACACGGCGCTAAGCCGCATGACAGTGTCGATGCGATTGTCGTTGGCAGCGATCTTGTCAGTGCTCTGCAAAAAGTCGTTAGCAGGCAAGTGAATCCATTACAATCGGCTGTTCTCACAATCGGCGTTTTTCAAGCAGGCAGTGCTTTTAATATTATCGCAGATACTGCTAAGCTTGAAGGAACTGTACGTACATTCGATGAAGATGTCCGTCAACAAGTAAAGGAAAACATTTATACGATTACAAAGGGTATTACCGAGGCATTTGGAGCTAAGGCAACAATTGATTATTTGCATGGTTACCCTGCCCTCTATAACCATGAGATAGAAACCGATCAAGTTCGAACGATCTTCGAAAACCATTTTAGCAAAGAAAACATTGTTGAATTGCAGCCATCGATGGGAGCAGAAGATTTCGCTTACTTTCTGCTTGAAAAACCGGGAACGTATTTCAAAGTAGGCTCAAGAAATGAAAACAGCGACACCCACTTCCCTCATCACCATCCAAAGTTTGACATTGATGAACGTGCTCTATTGAACACTGCAAAAGCCTTTGTTGCAATCGTTGATCATTATTTAGGGAAATAAAATCAGACCTCCTCATTGCGATAGCGCTATGAGGAGGTCTTTAACAAACTTTGACCGTTTCCTACACGATTTCTGTAAAATAACTGACAGTCTTCATTCTATCCCCAGTCCTTCTTAACTTCCATGTTTCTTCAATGAACACCTCAGCTATTTTTGCATATTTTCCACCATGCTGAGCCGCCCATTCCAACGCAACGATACTCTCATATAAATCGGACATGCGTTTCATGAAAGCTTTCGCTTCGAATGTTTGCAATGCTTGATCATAACCCGCAAACGCAACTAAATCTGCAGAAAGCTTTTCCAGCTCTGCCTTAACGGCCGCTTTCATTTCATTTTCCTGAATGATGACGAGCCGTTTTCGCATTTCATCGACAAACAGCTTATGTGCTTCGAATTTATTCACAAGGCGGATGAGCTCTAACCCTAAAATATTTGCGGTTCCTTCCCAAACAGTGAGCACTTGGGCATCGCGCAACAGTCTCGGCGTGACGAAGTCTTCGATATAGCCGTTCCCGCCATGCATTTCTATTGCCTCGTGCGCAAAATGAATTGCCTGCTCGGCGGATTCCTTCTTCATAATTGCAATGAAAAGACGGTTCAGCACTTTTTCCCGATCTGTCGCTTCACCATCCGTAACTCGCTCGTAAAGCTTAATAAAATCAAAGATCGCCGCAGTTTCAACATGAAGCTTAGCCGCCATCTTTCCTAAAGTGTCCTGTACCATTGGATAATTGGTGAGCCTTTGTCCGAATGCATTGCGACGCTCCACATATTCTTTCGCCTCTATGAAAGCACGCCGCATAATGCCTATCGATGCCACAGCATTGCATATTCGGGATAGGTTAAGCGCTTCCATCATATAATAAAATCCTTTTGCAGGATCTCCGACGACATAAGCGACAGCTCCATCGAATTCGATTTCACCAGATGGCACAGCTCGGACGCCTAACTTATCCTTCAATCTACGGATGCGCAAACCGTTCACCTCACCGGATTCCTTGCGCCACGGGACGGCGAACAACGTCAAGCCTTTGGAACCATCAGGCGCTCCTTCCCTTCTCGCCAATACCATTGCAACACCTGCCATGCCTGCATTTGACGCAAAATATTTCTCCCCGTATAGACGATAATGTTCGCCGTCTTTCACTGCTTTTACGACATTTGCACCGACATCCGAGCCACCTTGCCTCTCCGTCAAAAATGTTGCCCCTTCATACAACGGAACTTCTCCCGTGGAACAAACATTGTCTAAAAACAGCTGCTTGACATCGTCATTTGCGTAATGATCCAATAGATATGCAGTCGCTTGTGTTAAAGTAACTGGGCAATAAAATCCCGGCTCCGTTTGCGACAAAATATACCCTTGAGCAAAACTGTATGAGTAATTCCCTTTGCGAGATAGTTCGGGAATTTCTTTATGGACATAGCCGACAATCCCAGTCCTATAAGTTTCTCCTACAGTTTTCCGGTAGCCTTCATTGACCCATACTTCAGATGTTTCCTCTCCGAATTTATTGTAACGTATGAGCCTCGGCTCTCCTTCACGGTCGGTATGCTTCGCCCGTTCATCGATTTCGTTCGCGCAAGCTTCCCCAAAGCGATGCAATTCCCGTTTAGCATATTGAAGGAAATCGTCATCCAAATGATTCTCTAAAATGAATTGCAATGTCTCATCATTTTCAAAGAAATTCCGTTTCCCTTCAATCTTTCTCTCTTGCAGTACCTTCATTTCACCGCCACTCCTTCCCGCAAAGGCTGTTTTAGTATTTTGCCCGATGCGTTTCTCGGCAGCGCATCTACTTGCTCATATAAACGAGGAACTTTGAATTTCGCCAAATGCGCAGATAGAAAGTCTTTCAATTCATCTACATCAATTGGAGATTTTGCCGCAAATACAGCTTTAACTGTCTCGCCCCATTCCACGTGCGGCACACCGACAACTGCCACTTCTGTCACATTAGGGAATTGCAAAATGACTTCCTCAATCTCTTTCGGATAAACATTGACCCCACCTGAAATGATCAAATCCTTCTTACGATCGACAATCCAAATGTAGCCATCTTCATCAAATCTGCCTAAGTCACCTGTCTTCAGCCATTCTCCTATGAATGTTTCTTTTGTCGCCTCGTCATCCTTATAGTAGCCAATCATATTGCCTTCACCCAAAAGGACAATTTCCCCAACCTCTCCAGGTTGAACGTCTTCACCTTGATCGTCAACGATTCGAAGTTCTGTATGAAGCGGAGCACGTTTTCCGATACTGCCGGCTTTTGCATCATGCTCTTCTGCCAACAGCAATGATCCGCTTGGTCCCGCTTCTGTTAAACCGTACACACAGCAAATATTATCGGTTCGGAAAGCCTGTTTTACCATCCGTACTTCATTCGCGGAAAGCGGTGCACCGCCGTAAATCCACCATTTCATGGATGAGAGATCTGCCGTTTTCAACCGTGGATTATCTACAGTGAGCAAATAAGCAACAGGCGCCCCGAAAAAGTGTGTCGTCTTCTCTTTTTCTACCGTTTCAATCAATAGATCAGGAGTGAAAGTAGGTGTGATCACAAGCGTCGAACCGACAAGTATGCCAGCCATTAAGAATAAATGTAGCGGCGCAGAATGGCTAAGCGGCATCATAAGCAACATGCGGCTCTCCGGCTTCACTTCCATTTCGACTGCAATCATCGTAGCGACCGTTAATATATTTCGATAGCTAAACAGGACCCCCTTCGGCTTGCCGGTCGTTCCTGATGTATACAAAATCGTTGATTCATCGTCTTCCTTCAACAAGCAAGGAAACGAGGCATCCTCTGCGTTGTCAATTAAAGACTCGAAGCTGAGGAAATTGTCCTGTGGCTTTCCTGTTTTGATTAATAAAGAAGGAGCTTGCAACTGTTTTACTGTATCAAACACCATCTCATGTGCAATGAGTGCATCCGCATCGGAATGGTCCAAAATGTACTCTAACTCTTCAGTAGTCAGCTTCACATTAATTGGAACAACGACAGCGCCGATCCGTTGGACAGCAAAATAGGAGATGACAAACTCCTCGACATTCGGCAGAAACAGCGCCACTTTTGAACCTTTCTGAATCCCTTCCCCGATCAGTGCATGGGCGAGCCGGTTCACTAATTGATCCAACTCTTTATACGTTGTTCGTTTCCCCATACAAACTACGGCTTCCCGATTCGGATATTTACGTGCATTACGTGCCAATAACTGTGAACTATTCATCCATTCATTCCCCTTCCATTAATTTGACTTTTCAGTCTATTAAACAGACATTTCTCCTTAAACTACCTCAACCAGGACTTCAATAATTGATCATTATCCTTACCAACAAGAATGTTTCCTTACAATGAATAAACAATCTGTTCCGCTTATTCCTTTCATCTCAAGACACAATCTCGTATTCATTCAGACGATTGAATTCAATACCTTTTTACGTTATATGGCTTTACCATGAAATAAATAGGCATCCTGCCTTTTTATTGATCCCCTGCACTAATGCACTTTTACCTATTTAGTGAAACACCACTTCTAATTTAGTTTCTGTCCAATTGATCGTACTTTTCCTTAAAATCAACAAGCAACTGTTCCATTTCAATTTTCATTTCTTGCAATTCATTAATCTTCGCTTCAATTTCACTCAATCGACGCTCCCCATATACAATCGTCCGTTCCAACTGCCTTCGCCCCGTCCGATCTTTGTTGAATAAAAGTACCATCTCTTTAATTTCATCAAGCGAAAAACCGTACCGCTTCCCCCGAAAAATCAACTTTAGCTTCGCCAACTCTGCACTCGAATACAGCCGCTGATTATTCTCCGTCCGTTCCGGTTCAAGCAAGCCGATCTCTTCATAATAGCGGATTGTCCGAGTCGATACACCAAACATCTTCGCCATCTCCGCAATCGTCTTCAGCTTCACCACCCCTTCATCCGTTTATCTTGACTATATCATTTACGTTAACGTAAAGGGCAAGTGTAGAGTGTCATTTTTTAGTACTATCTACTATGAAACGTAACTACGACGCATTACAACGTACGCAACGGAATATAAAGCGTGTGCACCGAAACGGAATGACGGCATAACACTCCGTAAAACTGTCAAAACAATTTGCAACTTCAAATCCGCATAAAAAAGTTCCACTAAGGATTTCTCCTCGTGGAACTGTTCGTTTACTCTACATTGTCGACAAGTACTGTCGCAATCTCTGGGAAGAAGGAGAGGACGACTATGAAAACGATCATAATAACAGCGTAAGGAATAACGCCTCTCACAATTTCATTAATTGAATTACGCTTGTCCAACCCTTTTAGTACAAATAGGTTTAAACCAACTGGAGGCGAAATCAGTGCCAATTCCATATTAATAACCATAATGATAGCGAACCAGATTGGGTCGAAACCTAAAGCCATTATTATTGGATATAGAATCGGCAATGTAATTACTAATATAGAAACAGTTTCCAAGAACATTCCCAAGATAAGCAACACAATATTGATCAAAATAAAAATGATCCATGGCGAAATGTCTTGTGACGTCGCTACGTTTACGACACTTTGTGGAATTTGCAAGATTGTCATAATGTAGCCTAACAGCATTGCCCCTACAATAATGAGCAAAATCATTGCATTCGTTTTTACGGTTTCTACTAAAATCTTTTTCAAAGCTGAAAATGTCAAATTACGGTAGACAAATATTGCGATTGCAAAGCTAAACACAACGCCTACTGCCGCAGCTTCCGTTGGGGTAAATTTTCCTGAATAAATACCGCCAATAATAACGATTGGTAGCAACAGGCCCCAAATAGCTTGTTTGGAAGCCGAGAACCTTTCTCTCCAAGTTGCAGGCTTATCTTTAATATGCCGAGTTTGGTAAGCTGAAAACAGCATGAATGCAATTGTCAAAATTGCCCCAGGGATAACTCCGGCGATAAACAGTTTCCCAACAGACTCTCCAGTAACCGACCCATATATAATCATTGGAATACTGGGAGGTATTAAGATTCCTAAAGTCCCTCCAGCAGCTAACAGCCCTAATACGTGGCGCTTGTTGTAGCCGCGCTTTACCATCTCCGGTAATGCAACAGCACCTACTGTAACTGCAGTTGCCACACTTGATCCTGATATTGCGGAAAATACAGTACAACAAAAAATTGTAGCAATTGCCAGACCGCCTGGAAAATGTCTAAACCACTTGCTTGCCATATCATACAAATCTCTTCCAACGCCGCTAATGACTAAAACTTGGCTCATTAGAACATACATCGGCAAAGCGGTTAAGGAGAAGTCGTCCAAGGACTTATAGGAAATGATCGGGATTTGCATAAATGCAAACGTACCACCATTGAAAAAATACATACCCGCCACTGCCAATAAACTTAGTGCAAATGCAACGGGCAAGCCTATGAGGAGAAGAACGCCAAGTCCTCCAGTAAAGAAGATATTCATAGATGCTCTCCTCCTTTATGAACGCCGCCATCGATTAATTGTAAAATAAACGCAATGCAGAGCAGTACTCCCCCTGCGACAAGCAAGGACTCAGGTATGTACATCGGAATCCTCAATAATGATGCAGATGTTACATTCAACTTGAATGTTTTGATCACATGTAAATAACTATAAATCGTAAAAATAACACTAAATAGCAAGCCTAAAGAATTGGAAAGATAGGCCAAGATTGTTTTCATACGATCATTCACGTTATTAATCAATAAATCTACCGTAATATGCGAATAGGTCCGAACCGCATAGGCACTTCCTAAAAAACAGCTGCCGATAATCGCATAAATCGATAATTCAGTTGCCCAGGAAGTAGGTTTGTCGAAAAAGGATCTTGATACGACTTCATAGAAAGTCATAAATGTCGTAATCAATATGAGTACACCGGCAATATATGCTCCCCATCGTACGAGCAGATCCGCAAAATGATAGACCTTTTTCACGATCGGTTCCCCCTTTACTTGAAAATCGTTCAGACTGAAGACAGCGTACCTTTTCAGTCCGTCTTCAGTCATTTTAATGTTTGTAGTTATAATTGTTTGCTTATCTCTCGAAAACGCTTATCACGTAGAAGGCAGTCTACGTGAGCGATAGCCTGCCTAACTTTCCACAAAAGACGCAAAATTCAAGGCAAATCGACCCCATCATCATTCGAGCCGCAGTATACGAGCATTTAGTCAACGAGCTGAATATTTATTTCTTATCGACCATATCCAATAATTCCTGACCTAATTCTCCAGCATTTTTAACAAATACATCCCGGACAGGCGCAGCTGCTTCTATCCATTCTTCCAAATCTTCTTGAGGCACTACGTATACATCCATCCCTTTCTCCTCTAACGCTTTTGCAGATTCAGCATCCTCTTTCTCTGCTTGCTCACGAATCCACTTTTCCGTATCAGCAGCAACTTCCTCGATCAATTTTTGAGTTTTTTCAGGGAGCTTATCATAAAAATCTTTATTGACGGCCAATAAGAACTCTAAATATGCATAGTTATTAATCGTCAAATATTTGGTAACCTCTTCATATTTTCGTTGCAGCATCGCAGTTGTGCCAGAAGTTGCTCCATCGACTGTGTTACGCTGTAAGGCCATGTACACTTCGCCGCCTCCCATAAATACAGGAGAAGCTCCGTATGCTTGGATCAATTCAGATGGTAAATCACCAATACTTCTAATTTTCAATCCTTTGAAATCTTCCGGTGATTTCAATTGACGTTTGTTATTCGCAAATTGAACGTAGCCATAATCAGCAAACATTAACACTTTGGCACCTTTCTCCTCCATAGCACCACGAAGCTTATCGCCAAACTCTCCGTTAACTGCTTCACCTACCGCAGAATAATCATTAAACACATACGGCACGTCAAAAATCCCCATTGCCGGCACTGTTGAAGCCCAGAGAGTCGATGAGTTCACACCCATTTCAACGCCGCCCGATAGGATTGATTGATTCATATCTTTATCACTTAATAGCTGCCCTGCGGGATATACTTGAATATTGACATTACCGCCTGACTTTTCTTTAATTTCCTTAGCAAAATTTTCAATGCCGACTGCAACATGATGATCTTGAGGCAAGTTATACGCAAGACGAATCGTAACCTTTTCATAGTCGTCGCCATCAGCAGAGCTACTGCCTCCTGTTTCTCCATCCGCTTCGCCGCAAGCGGATAGAACCATCGTAGCCATTAAGGCAACTACAAACATTGCGAACCACTTTTTCATACTGCATTCCCCTTTTCACTAATTTTTTCAACATGTCGAATACGCCCTAATGGTGTTTTTGTTGATAAACTAGCAGCAAAATCCGCTGCTTCCAATAGATGATTGAAATGAATACCTGTTTGCACTTTCATTCTTTCAAATAAATAACATAGGTCCTCTGTTGCTAGATTTCCTGCAGCACCTGGGGCGAAAGGACACCCGCCGATACCACTAGCGGACGTTTCAAATATTCTAATGCCAGTCCGATAAGCCATATACGCATTCGATAATCCTAACCCTCTCGTATCATGTAAATGAATTGCAACTGGCGTTTCGCCTGCTATCTCAAGCACTTTTGCCATCAACTGCTCAACTTGGTTTGGTATCGCAATGCCAATCGTATCAGCGATGCCTATCCGATCAGCGCCAGCCTCTAACGCTTGTTGTACAATTTCAATGACATAGTCTTCCTTAACATCGCCTTCATACGGGCAGCCGAAGCTAACTGCAACTGAAAAACAAGTTTTAATGCCATCCTTTTTCGCTTCTTTCACCAACTCTTTAAATTGCGACATATTTTGGGAGATCGACATACCAATATTTTTTTCGTTAAAAGTTTCAGTTGCTGCACTAACATAATTCACTTCCGACAATCGATGCACTCTCGCCCGCTCGTACCCTTTCATATTAGGGATCAACGCGATCGCTTCTATGCCGTCAAAATGTGCAATGGATTCCAATAATTCTTTTGCATCTGCCAATTGCGGAACCTTTTTCGGGTGAACGAACGATGTAGCTTCCACTTTCTTTATGCCCGAACGTACAAGTTTCTCTATTAATGCGACCTTATCTTCTGTGCTCGTCCATTTTGGATCGTTTTGCAAACCATCCCGGGGGCTAACGTCTATTATCGTGACAGCAGACATTAAATCACCCCCTTCTCTCTTAGCTTGTTAATTTCATCCGATCCTAAACCGAGAAAACCTTTATAAATCTCCTCATTATGTGCTCCAAGAGAAGGACCGTTCCATTCAATATCTCCTGGCGTTTCCGAAAGCTTCGGCACGATGCCAGGCACCATTAATTGTTCACCATTTGGCAATTCAACTTTCCGGAGCATATCACGGGCTTGATAATGCTCGTCTTCTATAATGTCGTGAATTCCGTAAATTGGACCGACCGGAACGGAAGCTTCGTCCAATATTTTTTGCACTTCATGCATTGGATGCTGTAAAGTCCATTCCTCTATTGCGTTATCGATGAAATCTACATGATCCGCGCGACCTTGGTTTGTCGAGTACTTCGGGTCATCTGCAATATCACCTCTACCAATCGCCACCATTAGACGCTGAAAAATCCGATCACCATTGCCCCCGATTACAATATGTTTTCCATCTGCGCATTTATATGTGTTGGAAGGGGCTATGCCAGGCAATGTACTGCCTGTCCTCTCCCTTATTTGTCCCGTCAAATCATATTCAGGAAGTATCCCTTCTAATAAACTAAACACAGATTCATAGAGTGCTACATCGACGACTTGGCCTTCTCTTGAAGGGTGATGGTCACGTGCTCTTAATGCCATTAGCGTTCCAATAACCGCATATAGACCCGCAATCATGTCACCGATTGCAATGCCGACACGTACGGGCGGGCGGTCCGGATAACCAGTCAAGTATCTGAGCCCGCCGATCGCTTCCGCCACACTTCCAAATCCTGGTTTTTCTTTATAAGGACCACTTTGTCCATAGCCTGAAATTCTCGTTAAAATAATGCTTGGATTCACGTTTTTCATTTCTTCATAACCGAGGCCCCATCTCTCTAAAGTTCCCGGCTTGAAATTTTCAATTACGACATCCGCCTTTTCAACTAGTGACTTCACGATGTCTTGTCCTTCAGAATCTCGGAGATTAATCGTAATAGACTTCTTATTTCTGCTTTGTACATACCACCAAACGGAAGTATCTTCATGCATAACTCGCCAATTTCGTAAAGGATCCCCATTTTTCGGTTCCTCCACTTTAATTACTTCTGCCCCAAATTCCGAAAAAAGCTTTCCTGCAAATGGGGCAGCAACTAAATTTCCTAACTCTAACACCCTAACGCCTTCCAACGGCTTTCTATTGCTCATTTTCATTCCCCCTTACTGATTCGCAACCACTTTCATAAAGGATTGGTAATCATGTTCAATATGCGCTTTCATGCAATTTTTCGCTTCTTGTTCATCTTGGTTTACAATTGCCATGTAAATTTTTTTATGGTCTTGTAATGCACCACGCATATATTGAGGATTGCCTTCTAAAATTGCTTTTCTATAAAAGCTGTTTATTCCTCTCAGTTGTAAAGTCATCGATACTAAAAATGGATTATGGCTTGCTCTTACAACCATCTCATGAAAATTAAGGTTAACGCTAAGCAATCCCTTTACATTATTTGCGGAAATCTCCTTTTCCATGTCCCTGATGGATTTTTCCATCAGTACAATTTCATCAATTTTCCGACGTCTTGCGGCATAAAAAGCAGATAGGGACTCCATTTCTACCCGAATTTCATATAAATTTCGATAATCCTCAATCGTTGGATTCGCAACTGTAACACCACCCGAAGCATTTACCTCTAACAGACCATCCTTTTCCAATAACCGAACCGCTTCTCGGATCGGACTGCGACTGACATTCAATGTTTCAGATATTTTCTCTTCGATCAGGCGCTCCCCCGGCTTAATTTCCCCCAATGTTATCGCATTCTTTAAATACTCATAAACTTGTTCTTTTAAAGTCGTTCGCTTAACGATAATTTCCGCCAAATCTTCCACCCCAATTTCCGTCTACTGTATACAGTATTCTTCAAACACATTAAACCATCTATTTTGAGTTGTCAATATTATTTATCAATACTAAATAGACCGATAAGTATGTATTATTTTGGGATTATATCGAGAAAATAGGAATTATGACTAGATCGGGTCTGTGCAAACGGTAAATAACGTAAGGGAAGGAAGCCGCAAATCAGTGGCAACCATGTATGTAAAAACGCTATATAAACGGCTTGCAACGAAACGTAATGGCGCCCGCCATATCACAACATAGTCCATTCGCAACGCAATGTAGAAAACACAAGCACTGTTTTCCAACAAAATAAAAAAACCTCCACAATGGGAGGCTTTCGCATGGTTAAATTCCGACTGGCACGATATACATGCCGGCTTCGGGGTCGTGTTTAACAACGACGTTTACACCGTAAATTTCTTTAATCATTTCTGCTGTTATAACGTCTTGCGGTTTTCCTTTAGCGGCGATTCTGCCGTCTTTCATAGCGATGATGACATCGCTATATTTAATCGCTTGGTTAATATCGTGAAGTACCATGACGATGGAGATGCCATGTTGTTTATTCAAATTGCGGACGAGCTCCAACAATTCGTATTGGTAAAATATATCCAAGTATGTCGTTGGTTCGTCTAAGAATAAGTATGGGGTTTGCTGGGTAAGCGCCATGGCGATCCAGACACGTTGCATTTGTCCGCCAGATAGGCTATCTATCGGTATGTTGCGCTTCTCAAGCAAGTTCGTGCTTGCCAAAGCCCATTCGATTGCTTCTTCATCATCTGTTGTCGTGGAAGAAAAAAGATTTTTATACGGAATTCTTCCATAAGCTGTTAACTTTTCGACCGTCATATCGGATGGTGCATTGTTTTGCTGGTGGACGACAGCCAACTTTTTCGCTAATTCTTTCGGCTTAAAATCGGCCAGTGACTTACCGTCTAACAGCACGTTTCCGCTTTTCGGCTTATAGTGATTCGATAAAACACCTAACAAGGTTGATTTCCCGCAGCCGTTCGGTCCAATGATTGTCGTCACTTTCCCAGTATCAATTGAGCTATCGATGCCATGCAATGTATTCCTCTTCTTGTCATATGAAAATGTGACTTCTTTAATGTCCATAGATACGATCACTCTTTCTTAGCAAAAATATGAGGAATGGCCCGCCGATTACTGCCATAATGATGGAAGCCGGAATTTCATTCGGCGCAATGAATGTCCTTCCAAGTGTATCTGCAAGCAGTATTAATAAAGCGCCTGCCAATGCAGAAAATGGGATGAGCACTTTATGGTCATTGCCGACAAGTGTTCTACCAATATGGGGGACTAATAATCCTACGAAAGCGAACATACCAGCAATCGCCGTCGCTACAGAAGCCAACAGAACAGCAATCAATGAAATGACGAATCGCGCCAAGTTCACATTGACACCGAGGCTTTTTGCAGTTCGATCTTCCAACGATAAATAGTTGCACCATTTATAAACGAAAAAGGATAATAGAATGCCAATCGTTCCATAAAGGGCGATTACTTCGACATCGCTCCATTTTTTCATGGATAACGTTGAAGTCGTCACTTGGCTCATTGACTGTGTAATGCCGCTGCCACTAAATCCGATTGCTTGGCCTAAGCCGGTAAAAAGCGCGTTGACCGCGATACCGATCAAAATCATACGAAGCGGATTCAACCCGGACTTCCATGATAAGGAATAGACTAAGAAAAACGCCAAAGCACCGCCAATAAATGCAAATAGCGGTACGAAGAAAAAGAACGTAGGGATTAGAGCAATGATAAGTACAGACATGAAGCTTGCGCCTGCAGAAACGCCAATAATCCCTGGGTCTGCCAATGGATTTCGCATAACTGCTTGCAAAAGTACACCTGCAACAGATAGAGCGGCTCCTGCAAATACCGCAATCAAAATTCGTGGTATTCGCAAGTCTTTTATAATTGCAACGTCCTCATTCGTTCCCGTCAGCAGTCCGTGAATCAATTCGATCGGTGTCACCTGAATGCTGCCGGTCAAGGCGGATTGCACGAAGACAATCGCGAGTAAAAGAATGACGACTATGAAACTGAGCATTTTTCGATTGATTCCAAACATGCCATTACCCGCCTTCAATTCTCTTCATACAGCATTGTCAAAAGAACATCCAATGCTTCTGCCGCTGCTAAGTTGCCCGTCGTGCCGAAAAGCTCCTCTTCCAAATCATAGACACGTCCGTTTTTTAGGGCATTGAAATGCTTCCATATATCATTTGAACGGAACTCCTCATCGAACATTTCCACCACTTGCTCCGGCATACCGTGTGCTGCCCGTAAAATGATATCTGGATTCGTTTGTTGCAAATGTTCCGTGTTGGAAGAAATAAATTCAACATCCTCGCCTGTAATGACATTCACCCCGCCAGCTCTCTTCACAAGATCGCCGATATAGGAATGCTCAGTCGCGACTAAATAGCTTCCTGGAATCCCCATCAGAATCAATACAGAAGGCTTCTCTTTCCCTTCAACTGCCTTTTCAATTTCAGCTGCTTTCTCTTCGAATTGAGCTACAATCAATTCCGCTTGTTCCATTCGATCGTATTTTTCGCCGATCTTCAATATTTCATCGAGCATCGCGTCAACGCTCTCTAAGTTCGCATACGTCATGTCGATTCCACGCTCGTCAAACATTTCTTGCAAATCGTATTTCAGCGTCGTCACCGAATAAATTTCTGTCGGCTTCAACGACAACAGCATTTCCATGTCAGGGCTCATCGGATTGCCTACTTCCTTCGCATTTTCATATCGTTTAGGCAAATCTTTATAGCTCGAAGGTACACCGACCAAATCAATTTCAAGCGCATCCATAATTTCCGTCAAAGCGACGGTCGTTGCAACGACTCGATCGCCATCCTGTTCGCCGATTTGCACATCCTCCTGACCTTCGGAACAGCCTGCAAGCATAATACTACATAACAATCCGAATAGGCCGATCGCTTTTCTCATTTCAGTACAACTCCCTTATTTACGAACACGTTTCTTCGCAAAAGCAAATACGATACCAGCAACAACGACCGCTGTAACGATTAAAATAATTATAAACGTCATGCGATTAGAAGAATCTTCTGCTTCATCCTTCACTTCTTCGGCGACAATTTCTTCTAAAGCTTCGTCTTCTAACATCTCTGACTCTTCAGTTACAACGGCATCTTCTTCGTCTTCTGCCTGTTCACTTTCTGATGCTTCATCCGACTTGTCTGCCTCTGTTTTCACTTCTGCTTGCTCTTCAGATTTCATATCGGATTGCTCTGTTGTATCCTTTTCGGATTCTTTAATTACCTTTTGATTTTCTTTCGTCGTCGCATTTTCGTTCTTTTTTACAACCGTTTGTTCAGATTTCTTTTCTGGTGTTTTTTGAACCGGTTTCTCTTCCGTCTTCTTTGGTGTTTCCGGTTTCGTCTCCTTTGCCGGTGGTGGAGTTGTCACTGGCTTTTCCACTGGAGGAGCTGGGATGGAAGACGTGTTGAAATTAAAACGGATATCATATTTATTGTCATAATCAAAACCTGGAATGCCTGTTACGATGATATGTATTTTCGCGTTGACGACTTTTGTCAAATCCGACACAGTAAAGCGAACTACACGCGTATCACCTGATTCGCTCACTACTTGCACATCCGAGAAGCTGCCGCCATTTTGAACTTTAAAATATTGCCACCAAGAACTATTTTTCAGAGTAACCGTAACTGTAGCTTTGTCGTTTACTAATTGCACCTTCGCCGGGCTGACCATATAGTCTGCCGTCGTGGATTGCTCATTGCTATTATCTTTCAACACAGTGAACGGAACTGAATATTCCCCATCAGCAAACGTTGCGGCTTCCGCTTTCATCGGCATCATTACTGGAAGGAAAAGCACCATGACCACTGCAAACGCCATTGCTCTTAAAGATATTTTTTTCATTGCTATCTCCTTCGTCTCTACACACAACGCCGGCTGTCACAATAGTCGTGACGCCGGCATTCGTGCAAAAAATTATTTGATTGCTTCAAGCATGTTATAAACCATTTTCACTGCATGCGCACGAGTTGCGCTAGCTTTCGGTTCAAACACTTTTTCACCTTTTACAACATTACCATCGATAATGCCCAGGCCAGCTGCCAATTGAACAGCTTCTTTTGCGTAATCGTTCATTTGAGCCGCATCCGCGAACTCAACAGTTGTTTCTACATCTTTCAATAGTGAAGCATCTTTATATTCGATCGCACGGATAATCATTGTCACCATTTGCTGACGAGTGATTGCCGCATTTGGATTGAACTTTCCAGCATCACCTTGGATGATTCCTGCACGGTTCGCTGCTTCTACTTCATAAACGAAGCCTTCCATCTCTTTTGTTACATCAGAGAATGTACCTTCGAAATCTTGCTTTTCAAGATCCAATGCACGAGAGATGATTAACGCGAATTGCGCCCTTGTAATTTTGTCGTTCGGAGCAAATGTATCTGCAGTTTTACCTTTCACGATTTGCTTCTCAGCAAGTGCTTCGATGTAAGGTTTCGCCCATGATTGGTCGATATCCTTGAATGATACAGTTACTTCTTCTTCAGGCTGTTCTGGAGTCTCGGGTTGTTCCGGTGTTTCTGGTTGTTCTGGTTGTTCTGGCGTTTCTACTACTACTGGTTCAACGCTATCTTGGTCAAATGATAAACGAACTGAATAATGGCCAGTGTGGTTCGCTGCAGCAACGAATACTGTCACTTTCGCATTCATGATTTTTGAGAAATCAGCTACTTCAAAAGATACAGTTCGTTGATTCGCCTCTTCATCTACACTAACTACACTCGCATCAACAAATTCACCATCTTGTTCAACTTGGAATTCAGTAATTTGTTCGTTGTTTGTCAGTGTGAAAGAAACGATTTGTTTGCCATCTTTGACAGACAATGCAGCAGGTGTTTCGATATAGCGTGTCATAGATGATTCTTTTTCTTCTTCTTCATGCAATACTTTAAAATCAATTGTATAATCGCCGTCTTCAATAGATGTTACTGGTGTTTCTGGTAGTTCTGAAGTTTCCGGTGCTTCTTCCTCAACTTCTGTTCCTTCTTCTTCAGTTGGAACATTGCTCGCGTCGAATTGGAAACGGATATCGTACGTATGGTCATATTCACCAAGACCAGGGATGCCTGTCACGATGATATGTATTTTTGCATTCAATGCTTTTTCAACATCTGTTATTTCAAATTTCACAAGGCGAGTTTGTTTTTCTTTATCCTCGCTAACAACTTCAACATCAACAAATTTGTCGCCCTCTTGAACTTTCAGTGATTGCCAATATTGGCTGCTTAGCAACGTCATATAGACGAAAGTTTTACCATCTTCAACTTTCACTTGAGCAGGATTTTGTACATAGTTGCCTGCTGCTGACACTTCGTCACTTTCTTGTTGCAATACTTTAAATGGAAGCTCGTATGATACAGCTTCTTGCTCAGCCTCTGCTGCTACAGACGGAAGTGCTGGCATCGCTGTAAACACAAGCAGCATTGCCGTGAATAAAACCATTACTGTTTTCTTCATTCTATATTTCTCCTTTTCTATTTACTTTGACCGCCTAAATCGTATAGCAACAAAAATTGCCACTATGACAACTAACGCAACCGCAATGAAGAACCAGATTTTACTGCCTTCCTCAATAGAGTCAACCCATTGCTGGTCAGTCTCCTTCAAGGAACTTTCGTCAACTGCCAATCGTACAGTGTACGAATGGTCATATGGCATCTCTAACTCATCGATCACCACATGCATCTTCAACGGAAACGGCTCGGCCAAATCACCACTTACATTCAGCTGAATAACGCGCGTATCCGCTTCGTCATCCTCCGCAACGACTCGCACATCAGAAAAACTGTCGCCGCTTGCTTCTTGCAATTCTTGGACCCACTTGCTATGATTCAGTGTCATTTGCAAAATTAGCTCATCGCCATCCACCTTCAACAACGCAGGTTTTTCAAAATAATCATTTGCAATTGACGTAGAATCCCGATCTCCCTGCAGCAGCTCATAATCCACTGCATACAAGCCATCATCTAATGGCTCTGCCGCCTTTACAGGCATAAACGCGGCGGACCACAACAGTAAAACAGCACCGATCAATGGCGCCAACCGTTTACCCATGGATACTCCTTCCCCATCATTCTCCATCTACGAAACTCTTAGTGAGAACTGTTATCAATTACTACTCTATCATCATAGTCGAACAGCACATAGTTTAAAAGCCCTCCTGACATAATTCACATATTGTTCACAAAAAAATGGAGGAAAGGTGACTTATGGGAAGAAATGCAATATTGGTTAATACATGTAGTACGCGGGAGAGCAAGCAAACAACAAATGTTCCACAACTTAGATCGAACAACACAACATAAACCGATCGCAACACAGCGTAGACTGATCGCATTACAACGTGAACGATAGATTAAACTGTATTCCTTCGCATTACACCTTAGGCGCTACATCCAATTGCCGACATCGATAGAGTCAATAAAACTTGGACAAAACATTATCGAGACTAGCCCAAATACAGCTTCCACAATACATTTCTTTCCAGTGCTGATGCCAACATACAGTTTGCTACATAAAAAAATCCCGCATAGAGACTATATCTCATGCGGGATTTCCAATATTATTTATCCTTTTAAGAAATCAGGTTGTGCAAAGGATGGGTTCGGATATTTATAAAACCCTTCTCCTGTTGCTCTGCCCAGTTTACCTTGATCGATGTATTCTCGTTTCATAAGATCAGCCACTTTTTGAGCTTCTGGATTGCCAGTAGCCTGAGCTTTTGCCGCAACAATATTATAAGCAGTCGTTATTCCTACAACATCCAAAATTGCAAACGGTCCTAATGGAGCTCCTGTGCCGATCATCCATGTTTTGTCGATCGTCTCGACATCTGCTATTTCTCTCGCTAATAATGTTTGGGCAGCATCTAAAAATGGCACTAAGAGCGAATTTAAAATATAGCCAGGCTGTTCTTTATGCAATGGCAAAGCAACCATGCCGATCGCTTTTGCAAATTCGATCACATCTGTAAACACACTTTCATCTGTACCCGGGTGCTTCATCACTTCGGCAGTATTGTTTTTCCAAATTTCATTCGCAAAATGAAGGGCTAAAAATTTCTTAGGACGGCCAGTCGCTTTTGCAAATTGGCTTGGCAATAAAGTGGAAGAGTTCGTAGCAAAAATAGTTTTTTCTGGAGCAACTTTTCCTAACTTTTCATAGAAATCCGTCTTAATGTTGACCACTTCTGGAATAGCTTCAATGACGAGATCAGCTTTTTCAACCGCCTTAGATAGATCGCTGTTAAATGACATACGTTCAAATGCTGAATCGACATCTTCATCTGTTGCGTTCAAATCCGCTTTGTAGTTTTCTTTCAATTTCAAAATTCGTTCTTTCGCCGTGTTCAGAGCATCATCATTAATGTCGTAAACGGAAACTTCAAATCCTTTGAATGCCGTTTGATATGCAATTTGGCTTCCTAAGACGCCACTTCCTGCTACAGTAATATTTTTAAATCTCATAGTATATTGCTCCTTTCAGCCTATGGCTCATATCCTATAATTATTATAGGACAATAATTTTCATCGCACATCTAATTTGCCTACAATAACATTCCCTCTTTCAGGAAATACGTTCTAATATTTCAATTACCTATAATGAATTTACTTTGTTTGCAGTCATTTCCATCTCCTGAGCGACCAATTTACTGTCCGCATTCAAGTTTTCGATGATTTTGCTCATCGCTTGCAAATTCGCTGAAGTTTCCTCAACTATTGCGGCAAAATTGTTTGTGGAATCTTCAACTTCGACAGACTCCTTAATCATCTGATTAGAAGAAGCAGTAAATTTAATCAGTCCTTCATCTAACTGCTTCAGCGTACAAGCAACTTTCATAATCTGTTCGGATACGACTTGTGTTGTCAGCACGTTTTGTTCGATTTTCCGACTGCTTTCTGTCATCTTTTTAAATGCCGCTGTATTGCTAACGTTCAATTCAGACAAATTAGCTGTAATTTTTTCTGTCGTTTGATTCGTCACTTCTGCTAATTTACGGATCTCTTCTGCAACAACCGCAAACCCTTTACCTGCTTCTCCAGCTCTTGCGGCTTCTATCGAGGCATTAAGCGCCAGCAAGTTCGTTTGCTCTGTAATTCCTTTAATGAGAGCTGCAAATTCATTTGTCTCTAACAATTTATTGGATAAAGAAAGATACGTCTCATGTAAATCGGCTATATCTTTCTTCAAAACCGTCATGTCTACTGATAAAGCATCAATTTGCCGATTCCCTTCGATAGCAATGCCGTTTGCTTCTTCAGATTCTTTTTTTAATTCATTCGCCAAGGTGAATAAAGATGTGATACTGTTTTTCATGGAAATTGTATTTTGTGCAATGTCCGAAATTTGATTCGCCTGCGATTGACTGCCATAAGCCATTTCTTCAACTACAGACGCCATCTCATCTTGTGTAGACATATTTTGTTGTATGCGCTCATTCATCGAAGAAATGCTCTCTACAATTTCCTCAACATTCGCTTCTAAATCCGCTTTTTCTTTCTCCTTCAATTTTGCATCTTCCGCAAATTCTTCTGTATAGGCCACGATTTGTTTGAATTGCCCATTCGTCAATCGTATAATGACAAAAAACATAACACCTAAGAGGATGTACAAAAGGAGATAATAGCTAAATAAAGACTCTACCATTTCCTCCACACTCATAATGCGATTGACAACCATCAAAACAAAACCGTAAGTATATCCAAAAAGAAATGTAGGCAAATTTAGCTGAACAGCGGAAAAAATAGCTAAGAAAATGATGATCAATACCGTCTTAACATTTCCTCCATATAAGACATTTCCTATTAACGCTAATGTGTACACATGCAAAATCGCCGCGTACGGATACCATCTATGTTTCTTCAAAAATTGGTTGAATAAAAAATAGTAACCAACTACGCCTAACAAATCTACCCCATACAATATTGTTGGACCAACGCTATTGGTCAAAGCAGCCAACAATAATGCAGAAAACAAAGTGATCCCCATTGTAATAACCATTAAATGATTTTTCTTCATCGTATCCCTTAAAACCAATTGCTCAATCGTGTCCATTTTATCTCCTCATTTCATTATTCCACTATAATATCGGCTACAATTGCAGTTTCTGAAGAATTAACCAAGATATGGGATAAATCGACCTGCTCGTTCACGACAATCTTCGTTCTTTTTCAAAAATCATGCTGATAATTTCAATCTCCGCTTTTCTTTCAATGTTTACAACTCCATATAAAAGGAAAGGAATTGAGAATACGTATGGAAAGGAGTGTTTATTTGTGAATGAAAAAAAGGAGCCGCATGAACGATTGACGGAAAAAAATAACGGACTGAAGGATACACAGGAAGTGCTGTATGCTAAAGACTTTAAACGTGCTGACAATGCCGCGAAGAAGAGAAATGAACAAAAGAAAGAGCGGTAACGACAAAAAGCCATAATCGATTTTAGCGAGTCGATTGTGGTTTTTTGTTTGAATGAAAGGATTGTGGTCATGAGATAGGTGTTTGCCTATCTTGGTTTGAAAACGCTTGCCAAGGAAGGCAACCTCAGAACGCCACGTCCTAGGGGTGCCGTAATTTCTGCTAAGAGCGCAATACGGCAAATCAAACCCTTCGCCGTTCGATTCGCGTATGCGAGCGTTTGTCAACAAGCTGAAAGGATTAACAATCCTTTACATGTCGTTCATATAAGATTAATAATCTCCTTCTACAATTGTAGATGTAGAAAAAAGAGGAGGTTATACAATGTTATTGAAAAAGAAAGGCTTCAAAAAAGTGCTGCCGATTGCATTAGCTTCGACCGTCATAATAGGTGGCGCGCTAACAACTAGTTCTTATCAGAAAGTAAAAGCCGATGAGGTGAATAAGGAGCAGGAAATAAAAAACGTTATTTTCCTAATTGGGGATGGAATGGGCACTTCCTATACGTCCGCGTACCGTTATTTAAAAGATGATCCAACTACTCCTGTAATCGAGTTAACTGAGTTCGACAAATACCTTGTAGGACAACAAATGACGTATCCAGATGATCCAGAATCGACGATTACGGATTCTGCAGCTTCAGCGACTGCTATGTCCTCTGGAATAAAAACCTATAATAATGCCATCGCTGTCAATAAAGAAAAAGAAAATGTAAAAACAGTGTTAGAGGCGGCGAAAGAAGCGGGTAAATCTACCGGTCTTGTCGCAACATCAGAAATAACACATGCAACGCCGGCAGCGTTTGGCGCACATAACGAGAGCCGTAAAAATATGGATGCCATCGCTGATGATTACTATAATTTGCGCATAAACGGCAACCACTCCATTGACGTTTTATTAGGTGGAGGAAAATCAAACTTTGTACGTTCTGACGTTAATCTTGCGGAAGCTTTCAAAAACGATGGCTACAGCTATGTCACATCGAAAAATGAGCTTCTGAATGATGAAAATGATAAAATAGTAGGCTTATTCGCAGATGGCGGCATGCCGAAAATGATTGACCGTACAGAAGTGACGCCTTCTCTTGAAGAGATGACGATCGCAGCAATTGAGCGACTCAGCAAAAACGACAACGGCTTTTTCCTAATGGTTGAAGGCAGTCAAATTGATTGGGCTGGCCATGCCAATGATGTTATCGGTTCTATGAGTGAAATGGAAGACTTTGAAAAAGCATTCCGCGCAGCGATCGAATTTGCAAAAGAGGACAAGCATACGTTAGTTGTTGCGACTGCGGACCATTCAACTGGCGGATTTTCTATCGGTGCGGACGGCTCAGGAATTTGGGATACAAATGTGATCAAGGCTGTAAAAAGGACGCCTGCCTTCATTGCTGAAGAAATTGCGAATGGAACAGATGCGGAAACAGCATTGCTTCGTTATATCGATCAGGACCTTATGCCTCTAACGGCGGAAGAAATTGATGCGATAGCTGCCGCTGGTGAAAAAGCTGCAGATATCGAAACTGAACTTAAACGTCTCATTGACAAGCGCTCCTACACAGGTTGGACGACTGGCGGCCATACTGGAGAAGATGTTCCTGTCTATGCTTTCGGTCCATCAAGCGAGCTTTTTGCTGGGCTTTTAGACAACACGGATCACGCAAATATCATTTTTGACATCATTGCCGGAAAGTCCAAATAATAGGAAAGGAGAAGAAACGCAAAATCGTTTCTTCTCCTCAGCTTGTTGACAAACGCTCGCATACTGCGTTGCTCGTCTCGCTCGTCCCCTCATGAACCTTAAGTTCTATTCGGGTCTTCGCTCGACTTCGCGCCTTGTCTGGCAAGCGTTTTCAAGCCAAGCTGGGCAAACACTTATCCCATAACTAAAAACCTTTAAAAGACTGTAGACAAAGTGAAAAAATACTTTGTCTACAGTCTGAGGAGAAGAAACGCAAAATCGTTTCTTCTCCTTTTACTGCAAATACCGCTTAGCTCCCGAAAACTCCGATTTATATGGTTCGACATTCACTGAAATGATTTCGATTGACCGTGAATAATTTGGGGAATGGATCATTTTTCCACCGCCAACATACATAGCAACATGGTGCACATTCCCTTTTCCTTTATTATAGGCAAAAAACAGCAAATCTCCCGGCTGCAAATCCTTCTTTCTAATAGAAATTCCAGATTGCGCTTGGGCAGTAGAGTCTCTCGGCAGTAAAATGCCATGCTGTTTGTAAATACTATATGTAAATCCCGAGCAATCAAAACCATATCCAGAAGTACCCGCCCATAAGTAGGACAGCCCTAAAAACATCTTCCCCGTCTCAAGCAAGTCTTGTTGTTCGGGCTTTGGAATGCTTTCAAAGCTCTTCGCCACTTTCACATCCGCCGTTTTCATATATTTCTCCCCATCCTTTGGAGTTTGCACGATCACCCATTGCTTCCCTTCTTTCGTAATAGGCAATA
Source organism: Sporosarcina contaminans (assembly GCF_042679045.1). Taxonomy (NCBI): domain Bacteria; kingdom Bacillati; phylum Bacillota; class Bacilli; order Caryophanales; family Caryophanaceae; genus Sporosarcina; species Sporosarcina contaminans. The sequence continues at coordinate 53,000 of NZ_JBHTLT010000037.1, forward strand.
TCGTATTAAAGCTTATTTCCAAAAATGGATCTTTCACTGAAGCTGTATGATATAAGTTGGTTTTCTGAACAGCGACAATCGCTATCGAACAGCCCTCATAGTTCATAGATTGCTCGGCAATATGAGATTTCGGCACCCATCCGGGATATCCTTTGCTATTTTTAGGGCTACCTTGATCTTTGACAGCAATTTTATACCAATCTCCTTTACTCTCTACTATTGTCACTTCATCACCATATAATGCTTGAGAATCGATCTTGCCAAGCAGCCATAGCTTTTGCTCATGGGACATGTCTTTTTTCCATTTCAAAATATTTACTGGATCAGTCGTTGATGGACTGTCCACTTTCCTCAGTTTATTGGGCTCTGACCAAAGCGTTGTCACCGCAACGTTGACAAAATACTTTTTATTGAGTGCCATTTGGTAACACGTATTTTCTTCATCCTGACCTATCTCTAATACACGTGATAATGCAGCTTTGTTCAACACGCTGTTTGAAAAAAATAATATAAAACAAAGGAATAATACCCTTATACTCTTTTTCAACTAAATCCCCCTTCCATGCACTTCAACCTGTTTGTAAATTTAGTATAATCCATTAGTAAAGACTATACCTTAGTTAGCAGATGAAATTTCATCATTCATCACATTTTTCAGTGACTAAACTCTTATTTAGATAATCAGTACTTCCTACATATTCGAAAATTACTGAAATTGGATTAAATTAGTAGCATAGGAGAACTTGATCATTGAAAGGGGTACGATGATGAGAGGTAAAAAATTTATTGTAAGCACGATGCTGCTCTTTATTCTATTTGTAGGATCTACAACGCAAGCATTTGCCGCAAGCAAAAGTTTTATGGATCAAATTCGTAATGAGTATGTCAATTTCGAAAAGAAATCCTCGGCAAATTACGAAAAGTATCATACAAAAACGGTCAACGACTATGAGAAATATAAAAATGCAGAGCAAGCTTCATTGGACCGTTTTATTAACCAAACGAAACAAGATTTAAATAAGTTGGAACAGCAACTAAAAGAAGATATCGCCAAATTGGAGGCCCAATATGCAGGTTCTAAGGAACATGCATCGAAACTGAGGGAATATAAAAGCGCAGTAAGCGCAACTTCGCTTAGCAGCCCGATGAGCAAATATGCACAGAGCATCAATCCAACTGCTCTCAGCAGCCATATGTCCAAATATAGAAGCGCTGTAAACCCAACTGCATTAAGCAGCCCAATGAACAGCTATCGGATGGCCGTCAATCAAACCGGATTAAGCAGTCCAATGAATTCGTATCGCATTGCGGTAAGCGAAACAGCCCTTAGCAGCCCAATGTCAGCTCTACGAATGGAAAGCAGCTCAACTGCTTTAAGCAGTGTTATGGCAGATTATAGACGAGGAAAATTAACGCAGAAACAAGCTAGAAAACAATGGGATTCTATTTTTGCGAAAGAACAAAAAAAGCTGCAAAACACAATTACAAAAGCGAAACAGGATATTGAGGCTACAAAAGAAAAAACCGACAATGCAATTCTTGAACAAAAATCATCAACAATTAACGGCATTCTCCAGCAACGTGCAGAGTCATTGCAAACAATTTCTGATTTACGTGCAACCCATTTCGGGCAAGGAATTACATTCGATGCTCTCATTCCCGATTTAGGTGTCATCAATATAATGGTAGATGGTGAGTGGATCGCTACCAAACAACCGCCTGCTATAAAAGACGGCGAAGTGATGGTTCCTGTACGTCTTGTTTTTGAAACAATCGATCCGTCAACTAAAGTAGCGAAGAAAGGCAATACAGTAACAATCAAAAAAAGCAATGACAACATCGTCTTTACATTGAATAAGAACAACTACACAATCAATAACAAAGCAAGTAATTTCAAAGTAGCGCCACAATTATTGAATGGTCAAACGATGGTTCCCCTTCAGCTTGTGAATGAAGCATTTGGCCCGATTGCAAAATACGACAGTTCCAAAAAGACCGTATTCATTTCAAAATAAGTAGATAAGCAGGAGAAGAAACTTTTAATGTGTTTCTTCTCCTGCTCTTTTATTGCCGCTACCATATATATCAGATTTACCATGCGCGTTCCAAATGGCGATGCTACTTTCAGAGGAGAAGGTAGGAAAATGCATTGTCATACATATCGCTGCCACTACTAACGAACTCGACAATTTTCATCCAACGAAAAAATGCCCTGTTTTAAGAAAACGGGACATTTTCTTGGATTGGTTAGCAAAGCACAATTACTTTATGGGGTGTTGTTTGAGCAGGCATACTGCGCGTTGTGTTGCTATACACGACAACTAACTCACGATTTTCTGGTCTGCCCGAAAAGGACTGCCCGTTCTCAAGAAGAATCGGAGTACTTCGGGTCAGATTTAATTTTAATGTGCCATCGCTGCTTACTAGCTGACGGTTGAAATGATCCACTTTCACAAATTGTCCGGATTTCTCTTTCGCCATTACAATTGCACGATATTGAGGCGGGTAAATGAAAGGCGTAGGTGCATCTGCATCATAATAGCCGGTTACAATATCACCGACCTTCACCAATACATGATCAACAAAATACGTTCCCGGCTCAATGACAAAATTGACGACTGCACCTTCCCGATCTGCTACTGTAAACATTTTATAGCAGCCAGACCCAGTATTATTCATTTGTACCGAAAAATCATTCATTTCCATCACTCTACCGGTAAACGATTCAAAATTCATCCACATACCTCCTGTAAAAAACACTCGCTCTATAGACTATGCATCGACTATATTGGGTGTTCAACAGGGGTCAATAAATAAAGGCCGACAAAAGAATAATTGCAAAAACTTTGAGACCACTTCCCCTACCCCAAAATTTGTATTTCATCTACCGAATGATCTTTCAAAATAGAATTGGCGCTAATAAGAGCTAATACCCTTTCGACTGTGTCATTTCCAATAGGGACACCGCCATTTCTATGCAATAACAACCATCTTAAAATGGCGATTGCTTCAAAGTTTTTTATTTCCTCCATTTGAATAGGATGCTTTTCTAAATATGACATGGAGAAATTAACAGATAGTGATTCGGATAGATACAATTTGGTTAACATCCTGGACCATGCAAAATCATAACGAGAATCTCCTAATTGCCCATTCGTCCAATCTATGACTGTAAACCGATCACCTTCCTCCACAATGTTCTGAAGATGAAAGTCGCCATGGATCAAACAATCATGCCTCATTTTCACAGCGCTCATTATTGTCTTTAATATAGCTTCGAGATCCTTATGGCGATGAATGTCCGGAAAGAAATGTCTGATGAAGTCAGGTGTTGGAAACTGAAATTCCCCTTGGGCATCGATAAGGTGAATAGTAGATAATATTTTTCCGATTTCCTTCATACTGTTTTCAGTAAAAGATGTAAGCTGTGTTCCGTCAAACGAAGTTAATAGAACTTGTTGCCCATCTTTGTTCCATCCCCATCCAAAAACTTTAGGAACTGGTATACCTCTTTCTAAAAGTGCTTTTAATAAAAAATATTGATAGCCAATATTCGGGTTAGCACTTTTATTCCAAATCTTAATCACAAACTCCTCATCACTGTTTTGCAACTTCATCACTTCAGCTTCGAATCCTTGTTCTAACGCCTCGATGGAAAGAACATTCTTTTGCAATAAATCATTTAATTTTTCCGTTCTCTCTTTCCACTCAATTCGCTGTAATATATTTCCCAAGAAATAATCCCCTTCCCCGTATAGTCAAATAATGATGTTACGATCATCTTCTCCCTTGGAGAGAAAAAACCTTTCCCTTCCTATCTTTTAATCCCCGAAATTGTATCTATGTCTACTCCCCCTTTGATATCCAGCCGTATACTATGGCGACTGTTAACGAAGGGTGTGATAAAAAATTGGAAATTAGTTTGTGCATGATCGTCCGAGACGAAGAGGATGTGCTTGAAAGATGCTTGCTCTCCGTTTGCGATGTTGTGGATGAAATCATTATTGTAGACACCGGCTCAATAGACCGGACGACAGAAATTGCTAAAAAATTCACGGATAATCTATTTCATTATGAATGGGTGGATGACTTTGCGGCTGCCCGTAATTATTCATTTTCACTTGCAACAAAAGAGTATATTATGTGGCTGGATGCGGATGACGTATTGGAAGATAAAGAGTCATTTTTAACCTTGAAGAAGCAATTGGATGGAAAAATCAATAGAGTTTCCATGCCTTACCATTTGTCATTTAATGAGAACGGACAGGTTACACATAGTTTAAAAAGAAACAGGATCGTCAAAAATGACGCACGGTTCCAATGGTCAGGAAAGGTGCATGAGTTTTTAATCGTGTACGGCGAGGCATTGGAAAGCGACATACCAATATTGCATAAAAAAATAAAACCACACTCTTCTCGGAACTTAAAAATATATTTAAAAATGATAGAGTCTAAGATTCCGTTTACACATAGGGACACTTTTTATTTTGCAAATGAATTGATGTACAATGGTAGGACAGAAGAAGCAATCAAGTATTACGAGTCCTTCCTTTTAGAAAAAGGAGGCTGGATTGAAGACAATATTACTGCATGCTTACATTTATCTCATTGCTATAAAGAGCTTGACCAAGAGAGAAGACTCCATTATTTATTCCAAACCTTCGAATACGATACACCAAGGGCGGAAGCCTGTTGTGAAATAGCAAGATACTTCATTGAACAATCTCAACTTCCACTCGCTATTTTCTGGCTTGAATTAATATTTTCATTAAAAAAACCTAAGACTATGGGCTTTGTGAATGAATCTTCTTGGACTTATGTGCCGCATATCGAGCTTTGCTATTGTTATGACCAATTAGGACAGCTTGACAAGTCATACGCACACCATATAAAAGCGAGAGAAATCGCTCCCGACCATCCAAGTGTGCTATTCAACGAAGAATATTTCAAAAAACGATTAGATTAGATGATAAAACATTGCTTCTAAGGAAAGGCAACCAAAGTCCGCTGCATCCTACAGCAACGGTTGCATGACCAGCGTCCTGCTGGCCTCAATGCAGTATGCGAGCATTTGTCAACAAGCTGATACTATTTTATTCTCTTTCTGTGCATTTTTCCTTTATAGAACAGCAGTACAAGCAATCAAAAACTTTCCGAATAAAATAATACTGCTGCTATGAATGAATAGAGAAGGAGTGAGAATATGGTAAATAGAAACTTTCCTTGCAGGAGTTGCTTAACTCCGCATAACCCTTGCAGTCCTTGCCCTACCGGTCCACCTGGCCCACCTGGCCCACCTGGACCTACCGGGGCTACTGGACCACCCGGACCTCAAGGGATACCTGGAGTTACTGGAGCCACGGGAGCACAAGGAATACAAGGTATTCAAGGAGTAACTGGACCGACTGGGCCTACCGGAGCTCAAGGAATACAAGGAGTAACTGGACCGACTGGTGCACAAGGTATACAAGGTGAACCGGGACCTACCGGGGCTACGGGAGCACAGGGCATTCAAGGTGAACCGGGACCAACTGGGCCGACTGGTGCACAAGGAATACAAGGTGAACCGGGACCGACTGGGCCGACTGGTGCACAAGGTATACAAGGTGAACCGGGACCAACTGGGCCGACTGGTGCACAAGGTATACAAGGTGAACCCGGGCCGATTGGACCTACTGGGGCTACCGGTGCACAAGGTATTCAGGGGGAAATAGGACCGACCGGACCGACCGGGGCTACGGGAGCACAGGGCATTCAAGGAGAAATAGGGCCGACTGGACCTACCGGAGCAACGGCTGCAGGAACAGTGATCCCTTTTGCATCCGGGATTCCGGTATCTTTAACTACACTTGTCGGTGGAGCAGCAGGCACAGGTGGGTTAATTGGATTTGGCAATTCCGCTCCTACATTGAGTGTTTTAGGAGCAACGATCGATCTTACAGGTACAGCAGCCGGGCCTTTAACGAACTTTGCTTTTTCGATGCCTAGAGACGGAATCATCACATCGATTTCAGCGTATTTTAGCGTTACAGTAGGTTTATCATTAGCATTGGGATCCATCTCCGTCCAAGCACAATTGTATCAATCAACAACAAATAATATTTTCAGTCCAATATCAGGCGCAACCGTAACATTGACACCTTCCCTCGGAGGCTTAATATCCCTTGGTGCTATTGCGAGAGGAATTACGACTGGACTCAATATTCCCGTTACGTCTCAAACACGTTTGTTAATGGTATTTTCTATCACAGCAAGCGGACTCGCTGTAGCAACGACATTAGCTGGATATGCAAGTGCAGGCGTTGTCATCAATTGATAATGGGGATGGATTACCATTTACAAAAACTCCTTTCCCAATTAAGTTCCCTTCTTCCCAATGGAGGAAGGGTTCATCTTTTGTAATGAAAAAATAATATCTTTCATTACTGAAAAATGTAATATTGAAACGCCCGAGGTTTTTCCTGGTGGACAAACTTTCACTCTTTATGCTACGTTGATATCGGCACAATTGTACAATTCTTCGGGGCAAGGTGAAATTCCTTACCGGCGGTGATCGAGCACGAAGCTCGTCAGTCCGTGACCCGACCTTCCAAAAGAAGGCGGTGGAGCTGGTGAAACTCCGGCACCGACAGTTACAGTCTGGATGGGAGAAGTTTTTGTATCGGTTGCTGCTTATGCCTATAATCTGCCCTTTCATAATTGAAAGGGGGAAATGCGATGGACCATGATGACTATATGAAGCTTGCACTCGACCTCTCTCAAAGTGCAGAAGGACAAACATCACCGAATCCGATTGTCGGGGCTGTTTGTGTTAAGAATGGACAAATTGTAGGAACCGGCATGCATGTGAAAGCTGGGACCCCTCATGCCGAAGTGCACGCACTGCGAATGGCAGGCGAACTGGCAAAAGGCGCAGACCTCTATGTCACCTTGGAGCCGTGTGCCCATACAGGAAAAACGCCGCCATGCACAGATGCGATCATCGCGAGTGGAATACGCCGTGTATTTGTTGCGTCCATTGATCCGAATCCTGCCGTCAGCGGCAAAGGAATCGGGCTTCTTAAAGCTGCAGGTATTGAAGTATCAACGATCCAAACTAAAGAGGCAGATTTTGTAAACAGGGCATATTTTCATTTTATTCAACAACAAAAACCGTACGTTACGTTAAAAGCCGCCACCACACTCGATGGTCGTTTGGCTACGCAACAAGGGGATAGCAAATGGATTACGTCTGAACAAGCGCGAACAGATGTCCATAACCTCCGCCATACCCATGATGCGATATTAGTTGGCGTACAAACCATTCTTCAAGATAATCCTTTCCTCACCACCCGTTTGCCCCATGGTGGAAAGAATCCAATTCGAATTATTTTAGATCGGCGTCTCAGAACACCGAAAACCGCAAATGTCGTTACGGATCGTGCGGCGGAAACAATATTATTTACACTCGATCGTGCTGAAGGCATCGAATCGTTTCGGGATTTCCCACTTGTTCGTGTAGAAACGATCAATGAGCATGCCAATTTTTTAGAAGAGGTGCTCAGACGTCTTGCGAAGATGGGTATTATGAAGCTTTTAGTCGAAGGCGGCAGCTACGTCCATTCAAGCTTCATAGAACAACAGCTTGCCAATGAGCTCTATGTATATATTGCTCCGAAGTTGATCGGCAATGGTCCTACCCTCTTCGAAAACGATAGCAGACCACTCATTGCACAATCAGAAAAACTACACATCCTTAATACAAAACAGATAGGCGAAGACATACGTCTGCACGCTGTTTTTGCAAAGGAGGTGCCTACTTATTGTTTACAGGAATCGTAGAAGAAACCGGCACCGTGAAAGAAGTTAAGCGTTCACGCAACTCTATGCAATTGTCCATTTATTGCAATACAGTGCTGACAGATACAGCAAAAGGAGACAGCATCGCAGTAAACGGCGTATGCTTGACAGTCGCCTACTTTACTGACTCCTATTTCGTCGCAGATGTTATGCCCGAAACATACTTTGCGACTGCTCTTTCTGAATTAACATTAGGAAACGAAGTGAATTTGGAACGTGCAATCGCCGCGAATGGTCGTTTCGGCGGACATTTCGTCACTGGACATGTTGACGGCACTGGCAAAATTACTGCAAAACGGCAATCTGCGAACGCGCTTTATATGGATATCCAAATCGAACAAAATTTATTGCGATTTGTCATGAACAAAGGATCCATCACTGTTGACGGTACATCATTGACAGTATTCGACGTGAAGGATGATCGATTCACAATCTCGTTAATTCCTGTTACTCAGAAAGATTCAGTCATTGCACGAAAGCAAATGGGATCCAAAGTGAATGTCGAATGCGACATCTTAGTGAAGTATATGGAACAACTGCTTTTTAAAAAGAATCAGTATCATTCAGGAGACGGATTGACGATCGACAAGCTTGCCTCAAGTGGCTTTTTAATATGATTCTACAATGCTATAGCTTTTACAAACGATAATCCCAAAAAGCCTCCGGCGTATGTGCCGGGCTATCAAAGAACCACGATAAGATCCGGACAGTACTACGCAGAGGCGTAATGAATTGGAAGGATGAGATGATATGTATACAACCGTGGATAAAGCGATCGGTGAGTTAAAAAAAGGCAAGCCGATCATTGTCGTTGATAATGAAGACCGGGAAAATGAAGGAGATTTTATCGCACTCGCTGAATTTGCAACACCTGAAATGATTAATTTCATGGCAAGGGAAGGACGTGGCCTAATTTGTGTTCCAATCGAAGAAGAATTAGGAAAACAGCTTGGTTTGGCTCCGATGGTCGCAAATAATACGGATACGCATGGAACAGCTTTTACAGTGAGCATTGACCATGCCCATTCAGATACTGGAATTTCCGCATTTGAACGATCTGAAACGATACTGAAAATGCTTGAGTCAGACGCATCCCCTTCTGACTTCAGAAGGCCTGGGCATATTTTCCCGCTGATCGCTCAACGAGGCGGTGTACTAACACGACCTGGCCATACGGAAGCTGCTGTAGATCTTGCTATTCTATCAGGAGCCAAACGTGCAGGCGTCATTTGTGAAATTATGAATGATGATGGAACGATGGCGCGAGGCGATCAATTAAAGGGGATCGCGAACAGATTGGGCCTTGTCATATTGACAATCGAAGAAATAATCGCATATCGGAAAAAGAATGAGTCATTAGTAGAACGGGTTGTCGAGACTGATATGCCTACATCATTCGGCCATTTTAAAGCGATTGCTTTCACGGAAAAATTGACTGGTCGAGAACATATTGCACTTGTAAAAGGCAATCCGGGTGAAGCGGATTCCCCTCTCGTCAGAATCCATTCCGAATGCATGACTGGAGACGTATTTGGTTCTTGTAGATGCGATTGCGGTCCGCAACTTCACGCGGCACTATCTGAAATCGAAACTGCAGGAGCTGGAATTTTGCTATATATGAGGCAAGAAGGCCGTGGCATCGGGCTTGTGAATAAATTAAAAGCCTACAAACTGCAAGAAGCAGGTTTGGACACAGTGGAAGCCAACGAAGCGTTAGGATTCAAAGACGATTTACGGGAGTATTTCATTAGCGCACATATTTTGCGAGATTTACAAGTGTCTGCCATTCATTTATTAACAAACAATCCCCGAAAAATTGATGAGCTTGCCGCCTATGGCATCACCGTCACAAAACGAGTGCCTATTGAATTACCTGCAGGCAATGAAAATCGAAAGTATATGGAAACGAAAAAAGAGAAATTAGGACATCTTTTGACGATATGAGGAGGAAAATTGACATGGCAATCACGTATGAAGGACATTTAATCGGAAGTGGTTTGAAAATAGGTATCGTTGTATCACGTTTCAATGAGTTCATCACTGGAAAACTGTTGAGCGGTGCTGAAGATGCATTGCGCCGTCACGGTGTCAATGAACAAGATATCGAAACCGCATGGGTGCCCGGAGCGTTTGAAATACCGCTCGTCGCAAAACAGATGGCAGCCTCTAAAAAGTATGACGCGGTCATTACATTAGGAACGGTCATTAGAGGATCAACACCTCATTTCGATTACGTTTGCAATGAAGTATCCAAAGGGATTTCCGCCATTAATATGACAGAAGGTATTCCTGTCATATTTGGCGTACTGACGACTGATTCAATTGAACAAGCTGTCGAAAGGGCGGGCACAAAAGCAGGCAATAAAGGATGGGATGCCGGCACTTCGGCTATCGAAATGGCAAATTTAATGAAGCAATTGACAAACTGATTTACCTATTTGCAGTATCTGCTACCGTTAGCTCTTAGACAAATATAAGTACCGGTAACATTGTAATTCTCTATACTATTACAAATTAAAAAGCCTGTAAACGCTTATAATCTACGTTTACAGGCTTACTAATAAAAAGTTATTTAGTATATACAAAAAGGTAAGTACCGTCAGCCTCGCTTCCAACTTTTTTTACTGAATAACCAATACCAGTTTTACTTGCTAATACGGTATTGCCATCCCAATTTGAATATTTCCTTAAAGTTCCGGTTGTTTTATTGTATTTTGGATCAAAAGCTATATATCCTTTATCACCTTTTTTAAGGTTAAACGCATAAGTATTAACTTGGCCAGCAGACGAAACCCAAGTATACCCAGCGCCAGCTTTAATCGCGTCTTTCTCTGCCGTAGCGGTAACATTGAAACTGTGAGATACAGTTGTATTTATCCCTTTTCCAACACTACATGTGACAGTTGTACAGTTAATATCAGCACTAACTTTTTTTCTAGCACCTGTTACTACACTTTTGGAAGAAGGACTATATCTCCAATATTCCCTATAATCCATAGGTTTAATTTCTGAAGTAGTTTCAATATCCTCAACGACTTCTTCCCTTGGCTGATTATCCCGTTCCGCTAAATATTCTTCTTGTGACATAACAACAAATCCACTGTCTGTTAGTTTTAATGGAATTATCAAATCACCGGAAGCTGGATCAACGAATGCTTCGTTTCTATCCAAAACAACGTCATTTCCCAATGATGTTGCATTAGATATAGTTTCGAAAGGCATTAAAATGAGAATAACCCCAAGTATTGAAGCGGTAATAATACTGAAAAACTTACTCACTAAACCTTCCTCCCTTTTTGAAAATATTTTTATTGATTGTTACATATTTAACTTTAGAAAGAACGAGTATTGAATACTTTTTTTGACTGTTTCTTTAGTATTCTTTAATTTGGTAGTATATTTTTCTGTTTTCATCGAATTTCGGATTAACTACTTCTCCGTCTTCGTTCTTAATAATTTCGTTTTTATCTTTATAAGTGCCAAGGTTAACAATGAAGTTCTTTCCAGATATAGATTCAATCTCCCCCTCTACAGAAAGTGTTTCCGTAGGATTTGAATTTCTAATTACCAAGCTAACCTTAGACCCTGCTGGCTTCCATATATAATCATTATTTTCCAGGCTAATATTCGCAATTCTAATTGCATCGCCTTCAGCATTGGGAACAACATAAATAATAAATTTTTCCTCATTAAGTTTAAATTCATCAACAATTTCATTTTTTGTAATGCCTTCTTCTGTTAAACCAAACTCCAGAGCTTCTTCATATGTTGAAAATGTTTGATTGGATTGACAACCCGACAAAAAAGCAAACAATAACAATAGTAACAGTCCTTTTTGCATTCAATATCCCTCCCAAACTAACCTATCATAAGGAATCGAATTATTCAATAACTTCTAATTATTGATTAATCTATGTATATGAGGAAGAGAGAACCGGTATGTTTAGATTCTTTGAGAATTGCCCATGCATTTATAAAAAGCCAGTAGAAGGAGAATCTATCATGAAAAAAGACGAAGCAAAGAAGTTGGCTAAACAAGGAATTGAGAATAGTAAAAAATACGGTATTCCGTTAAAACCAATAAAGAAAAAATGAAAAAAGGAACGAACCTTTTCCGAAGTTCGCTCCCACTATCACACATCATCTAAAAAAGACAAGCATTTAAGATGAATCTATAAACAGTCGAGAACATGCAGCAATCCTTTTGCAAAGAGGTTGCGTTATTATTGTGTTCCCTTTTGATAGTCGTCTCAGTCTGCAGGAAATTCTTAGGCATTTTTGGAATTGCTCACAGTCTATTTATGTTAGCGTAACAAACAATTTCTTTAGCTTTGATTGAAATGAATTGCCATTTGGAAGACAACCTACGAAGTGCAAAATATAGTACAGACTGTAGACAAAGTATCTTTTCTTTGACTACAGTCCTTTTAAGGTTTGTAGTCATGAGATAAGTGTTTGCCCAGCTTGGCTTGAAAACGCTTGTCAGACAAGGCGTGAAGTCGAGCGAAGACCCGAATAGAACTTAGGTTCATGAGGGGACGAGCGAAGGAAAGGCAACCTAAGTCCGCTGCATCCTGCAGCAACGGTTGCATGACCAGCGTCCTGCTGGCCCCAACGCAGTATGCGAGCGTTTGTCAACAAGCTGAATATAGTAATCGAACTCTTCCTACATTCTACATTCAATGAGCATCTTCTTCATGAGTTTGTCCCATAGCAGAAGAAATTTGATCTGCCGCTGCCGTCACTTTGTCGATAAACAAATTTAGTTGGTCTTTAGTCGTTTGTGTTTCCAATGCCTCAATACTAATAGCGGCTAACACTTTTCCTTCAAAGTCGATGATCGGAGCCCCAACTGCTAGAGTCCCTTTCGTCTTTTCCCCTCTGCTAATTGCAAAACCTTTTCGTTTAATGCCTCGCAGCTGTTGCAACAGTGCAGTCCGTTCTTCATCGTCCTGAATCAATTGCTGCAGCAACGCCTCTGTTTCCCTCAACGGTGTATAGGCCAACATCGATTTATTTGCAGCTCCGATATGCATCGGTATGCGTTCTCCAATGCTATCGATAATGCGGACATTGCGTGGACTGTCGATGCGATCAATAATGATTGATGCTTCATCTTTTGGCGCATTCAAGTAAACGGTTTCTTCCACTTCTCGGGCCAGCGCTTCTAAAATCGGCTTTGCAACCTGGCGCACGTCAAGCTTCTCGTATTTTTTCAAGCCGATCTCTACCCACTTATAACCTAACTCATAATGTTTTGTATGTTGGTGCTGTGTGACAAGATCATGTGCTTCCAATGATTGCAGCAATCGATACACCGTACTGATTGGCAATCCCGTTTTCTCCGCCAGTTCGGCAACGAGCCATTTCCCCTTTTTTGAATCCGACATGGCTTCTATAATAAGCATAGCCCGATCTATCGATTGAATCATTTCGTTTCTCCTCCTGTCTCTTTATATTGTATCAGATACCGAACCTCTCCCCTACTCTCAATTATCTGATGCTTCAAAAGAAAAAGTGATTGACAGTAACTAATGTTCAGAATTAAAATGAGAAATATAGTATTTCACTATGTAGAATTTATTCCACTATGCGGAATAATATTGAATGTAGTGAAAGCGCTTTCTCTATAGAAATAGAAAGTAGAAAGGTTGCGAGGGGAAATGGATGGGTTCACGAAATTTATTGCAGAAGCATCTGACTTCATTTGGGGAATACCGATCATTGCGATTTTGATCGGCGGTGGAGTCTTTTTAACAATTCGTCTTAGTTTTTTTCAATTTCGGTACTTTCCACATATTTTGAAGCAAACATTCGGAAAGATTTTTTCGAAAACTGAGGGAGATGGAACATTAACGCCCTTTCAGGCAACGACAAGCGCACTTGCGTCCACGATGGGAGCCGCAAACATTGTAGGTGTTCCGGTTGCAATTGCCTTAGGAGGTCCAGGGGCAATTTTTTGGATGTGGCTCGTCGCCTTAATTGGCATCGGAACGAAATATTCGGAAGTTGTGTTGGGGATTCATTATCGGGAGAAGAATCATCAAGGCGAATATGTCGGTGGCCCGATGTATTACATTAAGAAAGGGCTTGGCTGGAAAAAGGTTGCTGTTTTCCTATCTTTTGCACTAATGGTCGAGGTTGCTGCCAGTATGATGGTGCAATCCAATTCCATTGCTATGACAATGAAAGGCTCATTCGGTCTGCCGCCTGTTGTGACGGGCTTAATCGTTGCCCTCCTCGTCATTTTAATTACATACGGAGGCATCAAATCGATCGGTAAAGTTTCTGAGAGGCTGATCCCGTTCATGGTTGTCATTTATATTGTAGCTGCATTAATTGTCGTCACTGTGAATTTCAAAGAAGTACCGAATGCATTTATGCTCATTTTTGAACATGCTTTCCGACCGATTTCTGCTGCTGGCGGTTTCGCGGGAGCTGGTGTGGCAGCTGCTATCCGTTGGGGGCTGGCAAGAGGTCTTTATTCCAATGAGGCAGGAATGGGAACTGCCCCGATCGCCCACTCTGCGGCCATAACAAATCACCCGGCAAAACAAGGGTTCTGGGGTGTGTTTGAAGTAATTGTCGATACATTAGTCGTTTGTACGATTACAGCACTTGTAGTATTGACGTCAGGCGTATGGAAAACGATTTCACCGGATAATGCGTCCATGATGGTAACAGAAGCATTTGTCCCTATTTTCGGTTCAACGATAGCTGGCATGATTGTATCTGCAACACTTTTTCTATTTGTCATTACAACCATTGTGGTTATCGTTTTTTACGGTGAAAAGCAAGCTGAATTTTTATTTGGAACGGCGGTATGCAAAGTAGTCCGTTTCATTTATATTGCGGCTATCATCGTCGGAGCAATTGGAGGGCTTCAATTCATTTGGCAATTCCTTGATTTGCTCTTAGCTGCCGTCGTCATTCCGAACGTAATTGCCGTCTTGTTCTTAAGTGGAAAAGTGAAAGAAATAACGAATGATTATTTTACAAATCTGTACCCAGTCGAACGCAAAAAATGAATCTATTAAGGAGGCAAGAGATATGTACAATCAACTGAAAACAATGAAAACGTATGAGCAGGTCGAGTTGTTGACTCGCCATTTGGTTAGTATGAACAGCATCAATGGGACAATAGGTGAGGTCAGGATTGTACAGGAGATTTACCAAATTCTCAGTTCATTCCCTTACTTTAAGCAACATCCGGACCATCTCTATCTCCAAAAGATTGAAGGGGATCCGATTGGCAGGCAAAATGTTTTTGCTTTCGTTGAAGGCGGACGCCAGTCGAATCAAACGGTTTTGTATCATTCGCATATCGATACGGTCGCCGTTGAAGACTTCGGCCCATTAAAAGAACATGCTTTTTCTCCAGACGCGATGGAAGCATTTTTCTGCGATTATGACAGTGATCCTGAAATTCAAAAAGAGGCACTTTCCGGTGAATGGATGTTCGGAAGAGGCTCGGTTGATATGAAAAGCGGGGCTGCTGTTCACATAGTAAATATCCTATATTTTTCGGAACATCGAGAACAGCTTGAAGGCAATGTGCTGCTTCTTTGCAATGGGGATGAAGAAAGTGAACACCGTGGCATGATTGGTGCTCTGTCTGAACTGAACCGGCTACAATTTGAGCATGGCTTAAAGTTTATTACCGCGATCAATACCGATTTTATTACACCATTGTATGACGGAGATCCACATCGATATATTTACACGGGTGCCGCAGGAAAAATTCTTCCTTGTTTCCATATATACGGGAAGGAAGTGCATGTCGGTGATACGCTTGCCGGCATCGATCCGAACTTTATTGCGGCAAAATTAACGGAACGAATTCATAATCGATATGCTTTGGCAGAGAAAATACCAAATGAATTAGTGCTGCCCCCAACTTGCCTGTACCAACGTGACACAAAGGAGCTATACACGGTGCAGACAGCAATTAGCAGCCATTTGTATTTTAACTTCTTCATTTATGAAAAAACACCTGAGCAAGTGTTGGAAATGATGTTGCAAGAGGCAAAAACTGTTTGCGAAGAAGCGGAAATTTATTTGCAAAAGCAATTTGAGGAATATATCGAATTCACGAACTTACCGAAGCGGAAACTGTCTTGGGACATCGAAGTGACTTCCTATGAAGATTATATTTTGTATTTAAACAAGCATGGTGTCCATGTCGAATCAATTATTCAAAAAACATTGGCGGAAAAAGGCTCTGGCGATTTGCGAGAAGTCTGTTTCTCTATCGTCAACGCACTGCAAGAAGCTGATCCCGAGAAGAAGGCACGCGTCATTCTGTTTTTCGCTCCCCCATTTTTGCCGCACAACTATTTGAAAGCTGATGATGCGAGGGACGTGAAAATTCAATCAGCTTTGGCGAAAGTGCTGAAAAAAATGGGCGAAGCGACAGGCGAGCAATTTGAAATCAAAAAATTCTTCCCGTACTTGGCAGATGGCAGTTTCCTTTCCATCCATGAGACGGATGAACAATTGGCGCCGCTTCTGAACAACTTGCCGGAATGGGACAATATTTACACGATCCCGTTTAACACGATTAAAAACCTCAACATCCCTTCCATCAATATGGGCGTATACGGTAAAGACGGCCACAAATGGACAGAGCGAGTGTATAAGCCATATTCCTTTGGCATACTTCCAGAACTAATCCGCGAAACGACAATTGATTTGTTGGAGCAAGAATCTGAAAAGCAGATGTTGGAAATGGCATGATAATAAATGTACCTCCCCCTCCTTTCATTTTTCATGGAGGGGGATTTTTTGAAGTAAAATCGAGCAATCGTAGAGCTTTATACGAAACCATCTCCATTATCTCTTTAATAAACATCTTGCTGCCAACTACATCCGCGATTTGCATAGAACTTGAATTGCTTTTTATTACTCAACATTCCGACAAGTGTTGCAATACATTTAATAAGACGACTATCATTTGAACGTGATCGACTGTTAAATGATGAGGTCTGTTCATCTCAGAATCCACTTTTCTATCAGATAACGTATAAGAAAGGGGAAAGAGAAATATCGGTAGCGAAGTGCAGTATCAAATTTATATGAACATGATCAACCCGAATCCAAATCGCCTGACCGTCCATTTTGAAGAGTAGGAAGAAGCGGCACGAAAAAAGCTACAAGACAGTCCTTTTTATTACATTGCCGGAGCAGCCGGGAGCGGAAAGGCGATGGAAAACAACCAAATCGCCTTCAACAAATGGGGCATTATTCCCCGTATGTTGCGAAATGTAGATGAGCGGAATTTGTCCATTGAACTTTACGGACAAACTTATCCGTTCCCTGTTCTGCTTGCTCCAATTGGCGTTCAGTCGATCATCCATAAGCATGGAGAGACTGCGTCCGCTAAAGCAGCTGCCAAGATGGGCATTCCTTTCATCGCCAGTTCCGCCTCCACCTTGCCAATGGAGAAAATAGCTGAAGCGACAGGTGATTCCCCGCGTTGATTTCAATTATACTGGGGCCGTGATAAAGATATTACAGTTAGCTTTTTAAAGCGTGCTGAAGCAGCAGGCTATTCAGCTATCGTTGTTACGTTAGATACAGCGATGATGGCCTGGCGAGAATACAACCTGAAAAATGCATATTTGCCTTTCCTTATCTGTGAAGGGTTGGGAAATTACTTTTCAGGCCCAGCCTTCCGTTCCAAAATAGCAACTCCTCCCGAAGAAGATCCAACAGCGGCAATTATGCAATGGACGAAAATTTTCGGGAACACGGGACTCACATGGGAGGACATCGAGTCTCTAAAAAAGCATACAAAGCTACCAATTTTTTTAAAAGGCATTATGCACCCAGACGATGCAAAATTGGCGCTTGAAAGAGAAGTCGATGGCATTATTGTATCCAATCATGGCGGCCGGCAAGTGGATGGCGCTGTTGGAGCACTCGATGTTTTGCCTCAAATTTGTGAAGTCATCGACGATCGAATCCCTGTTTTGATGGATAGCGGAATTAGACGTGGTTCAAATATTATGAAAGCAATCGCATTAGGGGCAAAAGCAGTGCTCATTGGCCGTCCAGCAATGTACGGTTTAGCAGTAGCTGGACAAGCTGGAGTTAAGGAAGTATTGCAAAACATGTTAGCAGACTTTGATTTAACGATGGGATTGGCCGGAGAAAATAACGTTCGAAACCTTCGCCCAGAAATCCTAAAAAAGACTTTACGTTTGTAATCAAATCAATCTCACCTTCTATTCGGATGCGGCTGTCCAATAAGTCCCTAAAATAGAACAGGTGGCGAAAAACGAATCGTTTTTC
>NZ_JBHTLT010000038.1:0-50498 GCF_042679045.1 Sporosarcina contaminans
CCTGGAACGGAAAGCGACGGTTGTCAGGGGTTCCCCATTTATTCTCCAACCAGAAAGGGACTATCACAGAAAATCAGTTTTCACTGACTTTCTGGACAGCCCCATCTTTTTCGTTCATCGTTTCATTGCCGCTTCTCCTCTTCTACAACAGTATACCGATCAAATTTCAATACTCACTCCTTTCCATATAACAAATAAATACAGAAATCAGATTCTTTTTTCATAGAAATTACTTAGTCTTTTCTTTACGGTTTCTTTGCTCTCTAACTTTTTTATCAAACTGAAACTCTCAGTCCATACCATTTGAATCGAATACCATTGAAGTAGGTAATCTTTCTTGTTCAACAATTCTAAATAGTATATGATTTATTCGTAAGCACTTACTAAACTATTAAAGGAGGATGTAGAATGTTAAAAAGAAAGTTTGTAATTCCAATCGTGTTCGCAACCGTTGTAAGTGTTCCTGCCTTATCTTTTGCTGCAACAAATGGGGATGTTGCACCTCCTGCTGCGGGACAAATGAACTCTTCTCATACTCCTTATTTCAACCAATTTTACGAGCAGTCTGACAAGGTTCTTGAAATCTATAAAGAGCCGGAGCTCAATCTCATTACACCAGGTTTGAAAAATGGCAAGTGGATGACAACGAATGCCGATATGATGACCTACTTACAGGATATCGAGAAAAACAGCTCGTTTGTCACAATGAAAATCATTGGCCAATCAACAGAAGGAAATGATCTGCCATTGCTTGTATTTACAACGAGCGAAAGTGAAGAAGCTGAAGATTTTGCGAAAAAGCCTACTGTTTGGCTGCAAGGACATGTACATGGAAATGAACCTGCTGGCGGAGAATCTCTTCTTGTACTTGCCGATGAATTGGCAAATGGCGACCTTGGAAAAGAAGTGTTACAAAAGGTCAATATCGTAATTGTACCGCGAATCAATCCTGATGGAGCACATTATTTCCAAAGGCAAAACGCTTTGCGCTTAGATGCAAACCGCGATCATATAAAATTGGATTCTCCTGAAATTCGTGCACTACACAAAGCGATGAACGAATACAAGCCGGAAATTATTGTGGATGCACATGAATATGGCGTCGGCGATTTGACATACAAGGAAATCGGCGATGAAGGCTCCTTGAAATATCATGACATATTGCTTCTATCAGGGAAAAACTTAAATATCCCTAATGAAATCCGTAAGCAATCCGATGAACTGTTTAGTAAAAATGCATTCGATGCTTTGCAAGCCAAAGGATTTTCAGCAAGAGAATATTTTACGGATAGTTACAAGGACGGGGTCGTAACATTGACGGAAGGCGGAGCCGAAGCAAGAATCGGACGCAATGCGAACGGGCTCCAGCCAAGCTTTTCATTTTTAGTAGAAAGCCGTGGAATTGGTATTGGAAAAGAAAACTTCGTACGTCGTGTTGCCTCCCAAGTCGAAACACATACGAGCATTTTGAAAACGGCTGCTGACAATGCTGATAAAGTGAAATCGATGATTGAAGCCGCCCGAAACGATATTATTGAAAAAGGTAAAACGGTATCTGAAAATGAAAAAATCATTTTGCAAAGTGAGCGAACAGCTTTAAGCAACCAACAGTTGGAGCTTGTCGACATTGCAAGCGGTACAATTAAGGCGATCCCTGTTATGTATAATAGCTCTACTAATGAAGTGGCAACTTTAGAAAGGGTCCGACCTACAGCTTACATTCTTCCTCCAGGCTATCATCACATTGTAGAAAAGTTGGAATTGCAAGGGGCGACTGTAAATAAAACGACAGATGCACAAGTATTAGAAGTGGAAAGTTATGTGGTCATAGATAAAAAAGTGGATACAAACTATTACGAAGGGCATTTATTGAATCACGTGACAACAGAGATTTCGAAAAAAGAAGTCTTTTTCCCGGCAGGCAGTTATGTCATCAGCATGGCACAACCAACCGCAAACCTTGTCGCTTTATCATTAGAACCTGAATCGATTGATAGCTACGTAATGTTCGGTTTTATTCCGATGAATGTGAACAATGTTGTACCTGTATATAGGTACATGCAGGAATTAGATCTTGAATTAGAATAACATTGATTCATCTTGAGCTTCTATCTGTCAGAAGCTCTTTTTTTGTCTAAATAAAAACCTGTTAGCTCACTCCTTTGCAGATGAAAACCAGCCACTTATAATTCCTCCAATTCATGTCAAGACTAAACTAAATCTTGAAACAGGGAGTTTTTAGTATGCAAAAAGTCGGTTCCATCAGTATTCTTCACGTCATCTTATTGTCTATGACAGTAATTGGACTGAAAAATCATGTGACCATTATTCCATCTCTATTGAAAAGCGCAGGTCGAGATGGTTGGATATCAGTATTTTTAGCGGCACTCGTTATGATTCCTTGGCTTTTCTTAATTGTATATATTCATCGAAGCTCAAAGCAGCTGTCCATAACCAATTGGCTAAATACAGAGATCGGCAATGTCCCAACTGTCATTTTCCGATATGTGACTGCTTTTTTCCTACTTTTAATGGCGGTATTTACAATGGGTGAAACGCTGCACTGGATTAAAGCAACGTTTTTACCTGATTCTCCTTTAGTGCTGATGATCTTGATTTATTCCATTCTGTGCATCTTCCTTGCCTCTACGAATTTGCAAACAATCGTTATGGTAAATGTTGTCGTCCTATTTTGGGTAGTGATTTTAGGGTTCTTTGTTGCTTTTACGAATATCCAAGTAAAAAATTATGCATTATTAATTCCTTTCTTTGAACATGGGTTAGAACCTGTTTTCGTCTCTATGGTGTTCCCAGCATCAGGGTTCATTGAGCTGCTGCTCTTTCTTTTTATCCAACAAAACGTAAAGGGGAAATTTCATTGGTATCATTATGCGATTATGCTCTTTATATTGCATAGTTTAACGATGGGACCGCTCGTTGGGGCGATTACGGAATTTGGGCCGCATGAAGCAATGAAACAAAGATATCCTGCATACGAAGAATGGGGACTTGTTTCTATCGGAAGATTTATTGAGCATCTTGATTTTTTATCTATTTACCAATGGTTGACAGGGACCTTCGTCCGAGTCGCATTCATTTTATATATTGTTACGGATTTATTGCAAATGAAGGGCAATCGTAAACGTATTTGGAAAATACTCGGCCCTGCATTTTTCTTTTTATCCTCCGCTCTATTTTTAATTGACGACCAAATGTTTCTTAAAATAAAAGGTGATTATTTTTTGATCGTTACATTTTTCTTTATGGTTCTTCTAACATGCTTCCTATTGATTATGGCGTTCATTAAAAAAGAACAACATGAGAATTCCAAAACATAAACAGAAAATGGTGGAGTGCAATGCAATCTCATATTAATGTTTCAACCTTAAGACAATTGTTCCAGAAGTCGGCGGACATTCAATTTCAAGGATATACATTTAACGGCTATAAAGTTCTATTTGTTACATGTGAAGCAATGGTTGACCAACAATTGTTAAACGAAGTCGTTGTGCCACGCGTTCAACAGTTCATCGGCTCATTGGAAAATGGGCTATCAAAAACAATAATCGAAGCTCATTTGCATATCCCTGATTTGAAATATGTCGGTGATTTAGAACAATCTATATCCTCTCTCTATACAGGGCATGTCTTATTGCTATTTGAAGACTCCGACCTCCTGTACATGAGCAATATTGCCAATAAACCAAATCGTAATCCAGAAGAAACGAGATTAGAAGTACCTGTAAAAGGTCCTCGAGACAATTTCATTGAGGATGTATCTGTTAATGTCGCATTAATTCGGAAAAGGTTGCCAACAAACTCTTTATGCGTCGAGAAATTTGAATTAGGAAAACGGTCAAAGACAACAGTTGCCCTTCTGTATTTTGATGACATTGCCAGCAAAGAAATTTTAAATGGCATAAGAAGTCAGCTAAAAAAAGTGGACACCGATATTGTGTTTAGTCCGACTTTGCTAATGGAAAATGTAAATAAAAGCGCTATGCTTTTCCCGAGAATAGATTATACGGGACGCCCTGACAGTGCAATCCAGTCACTTGTTAGAGGAAGATTCCTGATTTTTGTTGACGGAACTTCATATGGCGTCATCCTGCCAGTTAACTTATTTTTACTTGTCAAGACAGGAGAAGATAATGATACGCCTGTCATTTACGGGTCTTTAGAGAGGTTGATGCGTATTTTAGGTTTTTCCATTGGGTTAACATTGCCAGCATTTTGGCTTGCTTTGACGACGTATCACCAAGACCAGTTACCTCTCCAATTATTAGCGACAATCGTTCAAGCAAATACAGGACTCCCGCTTCCTTCATCCATTGAAATGCTACTCATGTTGCTCATGTTTGAACTTTTTCGGGAAGCCGGTTTGCGCCTGCCTACTGCATTGGGCGGAACAATTGGAGTTGTTGGTGGCCTAATCATCGGTGATGCTGCTATTCGGGCTGGCATTACAAGTCCCGCGATGGTTGTTGTCATTGCAATTTCAACAATCGCGACATTTACATTGGTCAACCAATCAGTCATAACGGCAGTGAGTGTTTTGCGTGTTTGTTTTATATTACTTACCGCATTTTTAGGCTTATTCGGCCTCCACATGTCCGTCTTTTTTACGCTTGTTTACTTATCAAACATTAGAACTTTCGGGGTTCCTTATATGAATATTTCTACTGATTTAAGCTTTAGAACCTTTATGCAATCCGTCTTTCGTCTACCACATAATTTTTACACAAAACGACCAAATATGATGGACCCGACAGACGCTACTCGTAGCAAGAAGGTGGATGAAAATGAATAGGAAAATGGCAAGTTTCTTGATCATTTTGCTCGCAACGCTAACCTTGTCTGGATGTTGGGATAAAAATGAACCTCAAAGGATGTTGTATCTAAATGGGGTCGGTATTGATTTTAAAAATGGTCAATACGAAGTGTATGCACAAATTATCAACTTTTCCAATACGGCAAAGTCCGATCAGCCTACAAATGAAGAAGCAATTCAAGCCGAAGTCGGTAAAGCAACTGGAAGGTCATTAGATGAAGCTGTTTTCCAGCTATATCATTCCGTAGACCAAAAGGTTTTTTGGGGACATTTATCCTATCTTGTATTGTCTGAAGAAGCTTTAAAGGAATTAAAATTAAATCAAGTCTTAGACATTTTTATCCGATATAGAGAGACTCGATATCAAATCTGGTTATACGCGACAAAAGATCCAGTAGAAGAAGTGCTTTTAATAAGACCAGTTGTCAATAAAGCCATCGTCTTATCAAAATTAGGAGATCCAGAAAACTCCTTTAAGCAAGAATCATTCATTAAGCCCGCCAACATTAGAGAAACATTGATCGGATTGAATGAGCCAAATCACGAAACATTCATTCCCCTTGTGACAATCGAAGAAAATTGGGCGTCTTTAAAGGAAAAAATAAAAGCCCCTATCCTTGATGGGGTCGGAATCGTATCGCCGAATGAATTCAAAGGATTTATCACTGGCGATGCCGCGAGAGGGATTCGTTGGATGTCGAATGATACAGAAAGATCGGATATAACTTTTAAAGCGGACAAAGATAGTTATATTTCTGTTGTCATGGAAAATTTTAATGTTAAAATCACTCCCGTCATTGTAAACGGAGAGGCGAGGTTCGATATTAATATTTACACTGACGGAATTGTAGACATTATTACCGATTCGATAACACCTAAAGAAATGGAAAAAGCAATAAAAAAAGAAATGGAAAAACAAATACGCACAACCTATCAGGAAGCTTTAAAAAAAGATGCTGACATTTATCGATTATCAGAGCAATTGTATCGAAAAAAATTAAAAGATTGGAAACGCCTGCAGACAGATGGAAAAGTTGATTTAAAGGAAGATTCTCTCCGTAACATCGATATTACTGTCGGAAAACTTACATCTAACCGCAGATCATTTGAACGGACAGTGGATTAAATACCAATAGCCAATACTTGAACCTCTCCTATAAATAAGGGAAAATGAGACAGTCATCTTATGTGAAATCGACACCGAAAGAAGGTTGCACCATATGAAAGGAAGTTCACATTTTGTAATTGGCGTTGTCGCTGGGGCTGCTGTAGGACTTCAGGCAAACTAAAGTCTACTGACGACAGCAATATGTGCAGGGATTGGCGGCGTATCCGGACTTGTGCCTGATTTAGATACGAATGGCGTTGCAAGCAACCGAATTACAGTATCGAAACAAATTAGTAAAACACTTATGCAAATTGTTGGCGTCTGCATATTGTTCGCAATTGCTTACCAAGCAGCAACAGATGGTTTTGCATTGAACGATTGTATATACGGCGGTATAGCCCTAATATTGCTCATCCTTTCAAAAAAGATTACACAACGGAGAATGCTCACATTGACAGGTGCAATGGTCATCCTATTAGGCATCTCCTGGCAACAATCAATAGGCATAATCCTTTCCGGCAGCTATATCGTCATCGCTTCATTCCTCCCCCACCGTTCTTACACACATTCCATAATCGGTCTGGCTTTTTACGCATTTATTTTAGTTAAACTAAATGAGCAATGGCCAGTTAACGGGATGGTGGCTGCAGGAATTGCAGGCTACATCAGCCATTTACTTGCAGACATGAAGCTTTTGCCTATGAACCGCAGAGGTGTCAAATGGTTTGCGCCTGTTTGGAATCGGGAGTTTTAATCGTTGTAAAGCCCTTTCGAATGTCTGTCATGACGCTTTGAAAGGGCTTTTTAGTTTTATATTCAAAAAGGAAAATTGAAACCTTTCCTATAAACCTTCGTAAATGTATTCACTAAAAAGTAAATGCACGGAGGTGGCAACAATGCTGTTCGTCATGATTACACTCCTTATATTTTCAGTTCCGGGGATTTGGTTTCTTTGGACAGCAATTGATTTCAAATTAGGGAAAAGGGAAAAGCTATCTTGGAAAATACCTGTTATTATGCTCATTCTGTTGACGATGGGCAGTATCGTCATTCAGATATTTTTATTGAAAAAATATAGTTTCCCACTCTTCCAAACGAATTTGGAAACAGTAGTTGGTATGTCAGTCGTCGGTATTATTGCAATCCTTATTTTGATCATCAATTTATTGATTACAAAAACCGCGGGAAAAAACTTGCCAAAGTCAGTGCACGATCCAAAAACGGTAAATGTTTTTACATTATGCCTCTCTATTTTTTTATTCATTACACTATTTATTGCAGCGCCTACCGGTAAAAAAATCGGCTTTGCTGCATCTATAAATCAAGCGATGGCCTCCACACAGAACGTCGTAGATGAGGAGTTTTCCATTGTCTTAGTGAGCTCTGAGAAAGAATGCTTGCGAAATACTTCAAGCTGTCGTGATATGGAATATAGCAACCAATTTTTTATTAAAAACAACTTAGGAAAAACACAAGAAGTACAAGTGAAAATACGGGCTTTGAATAGCAGCAACGAGGAAATGAAAGTGATCGACTCTAAAATCATGCGCTTAGAACCAAATGAATTGCGCTTATTGGAAACAGAGGAAACGTCTGAGGATTCGAGTGTTTGGAATCAATATTCATTCCAGACGGATCATCGAATAGCCTCCTATGAGCATATGCTGCGTTATCGGGATCCAGAGTGACGACAACTAGTAGACCGCTAATTGAGCATTGGCGGTCTTTTTGAATCGTTAGTTCAAAAACGAACGAATGAGGGATGGCAAAATCAATAAAAAAATCGATCCTACTATTAGTGTTTTTGAAACTTTTTGGGGGAGTTTCTTGACACTCTTACTCCAATACCAACCGCTAAACTGGAGCTTATTTCGATACAGTACAAAAAATAACGATAAAATCCCTATACTTCCAAACCAGCCATAGCGGTCAACGTCAATCCCTAAAATTGAATATGCATAGTAAAGAAAAACACGAACAATTCCACCAAAAACAATAAATAAAATAGCAATACGCATTAATTCAAAGAGTACTTTCACAAAGATCCCTCGTCCTGATCAATATTTGGATTCGCTTTCCTATTCTTCTCCAAAATTCCCCTTCGTCAAACCTCTATGGAAATCTATTTAAAATTGCAATGCTTTTTATATGGAAATTTTAATGCCTTGTTTTCAGTCTTCCAAGCTACAATCTCCCATCTTGCCACTCAACATCAAAACTGTTATATACTATACAAAACGATAAGGGAGCTATGTAAATGGCGGAACATCATTTTCATTTAAAGGCAGACTGGCCCGGATTACGTAATGACGTCGGTACAATTGAAACGGTAAATTTAAAAACTGCAGTTTCGATTCCAATCGAAATGGATGGTCCTGGAATTGGAACGAACCCTGACGAAATGTTGTTAGGAGCTGCAGCAACATGCTATATCATCACACTTGCGGCAATGATGGAAAGAAGTAAGATCGAGAAGGAAAGTTTGACGATGGAGTCAGTCGGCATTGTTGATTATACGGACGGCATCATTACCTATAAAAAAATAATACATAAACCGGTAATCACTTTGCCCAAAAATATGCCGGAAAACAAGTTGAGGATTGTACAGAAATTAGTCGTGAAGGCAGAAGCTTCATGTATGATCAGCAGAGCGCTTAAAGGGAATGTTGAAGTGGCAGTGGAACCTGTCATTCAATAAAAAAGCGTGAACACAATTAAAACAAATAAAAATTGAACTCCTTTTCATGATAATTCATTTCCATAGGAGAAAGCACTGCTGTTTGTTATACTACTCGTGTCTATGGAACGGAAAGGAGTTTGTATAATGCAAAATATATCAGGTAAAAATGCAATCATTACTGGAGCTGGACGTGGAATTGGCCGTGCAACTGCAATTGCTTTTGCAAAAGAAGGCATTAACGTAGGGCTGATCGGAAGAACTGAGGCAAATCTTGAAAAGGTTGCAGAAGAGCTTCGTGAATTCGGAGTCAAAGTGTCAATTGCTACAGCTAATGTAGCGGATAATGAATCCGTCGTCAAAGCTGTTGAACGTGTCAAATCCGAATTAGGACCAATCGACATTCTCATTAATAATGCTGGCGTTGGTAAATTCGGCAAATTCCTTGAACTATCACCGGAGGAATTCAAGAACATTATTGATGTCAATCTAATGGGCATGTACTATGTAACGCGTGCAGTATTGCCTGAAATGATTGAAAGGCAAACTGGTGACATCATTAATATTTCTTCAACTGCCGGACAAAAAGGCGCTCCTGTCACAAGCGCATATAGCGCATCCAAATTTGGTGTGTTAGGGTTGACAGAATCTCTAATGCTCGAAGTAAGAAAACATAACATCCGTGTAACTGCTTTGACACCGAGCACAGTAGCAACTGACTTGGCATACGCAGAAAATCTTACAGATGGCAATCCGGACAAAGTGTTGCAACCGGAAGACCTTGCGGAAATGATGGTTGCACAGTTGAAGCTTCACCCACGCGTCCTGTTGAAATCAGCTGGCCTTTGGTCGACAAATCCTTAAGATTTATCCACTTCATGAGCATCTCAATACGTATAGCCGCCCTCCATTGTGAGAGCGGCTTTTATTTCTTATTTTTTCACTGTACTTTCAAAATCTTTATTTTCCATTCCAATATACTTCGGTCCGAAGACTTCTAAGCCTTCTTTCGTCGTCCATATATCTGGAGATGGGAACGTGACAACAGCAACCTCCATCCCTTTTCGGCATTGTGGATTGAGGATCGGTTCCCCTGTTTCTCTATTTAAAATTGAGATAATGGTAGGGATGACTGAAATGAGCTCGTTCCCATTTTTCACGAACATATTTTCATTGCGGAACCAAATGTTCCAAGTATCTTTCGTGTCATTGTCTTCAACTACGATAATCCCCTCAATGAATCCATTTGCATCCTGCCATTCAGATTCGACAATTGCTCCCATCGTGAGCAGCCGAGCATCCGTCTTCCGAACGATGGCCGCAACTGGATCATAGGCTAAGCCTGTTCGTCTTGCGTGTCCAATGCTTCCTGCCCGGGATAACGTATTAGGGATAATATATTCTTTAAACCTTTTTCCGTCTAATGGATGATCACAAATTCCTGAAAAGTTTCCTGAAATCATTGCAAAGGAACGTGCAATTTGGTCAGCACGATCATGATTTACGACGGCTTCCACGATTACATGATCACCGTATCGGCTAGCAAGTGCAAAAGGAGTGATCGAAGCACCATGCACATTAAATGTTGTGTGCGCCAAATCCGGTACAGCTCTGCCTGCGGGATCTCCATCCACTAACGGAAGTTGCATCGCAGCAGCGACATCCATTGCCCAGGCTGTATTACCTCCCAGTTCCGTCGCACAAATAGCATTTACATTTTTGCCAAGATGGTCTTGTAATGCTTTCGTTGCAAAGACGGAAGGATTACCGGGCACCTCTTTTAGTCCCTTTAGTTTCTCCACTATCTCTTCGCTTGGTGGAGCAACGGAACCAACATAATATGGGGAAACGACAAGCCAATCATCTTCGATTTCATCGACTGAAACGAGACGGATCGATTGTCCACGCTCGTAAATATTCCGGACGAGCTGTAAACCTTCTTCTAAGCTTCCTCCTCCCCCTGCTCCCAATATGCAGGCGCCATACAGAATATCTTCCGCTTCTTGCAAACTAATGTCTCTCACTAATGACTACCACCTTTACCTCTATTCGGTTACTGCTATCATGCTATAGAAATGTATTCTTTCACTGTCCATCCGTAAATTGATCTGGTTTCATTTTTCGTTTTATATTCATCGCCACTAAGTATAAAACCATTGAAATGATTAAAGATTGAACTGCTGGAATCCCCCATTCATGGACATATTGAGACCAATACGCGATCGCAATACCTACACCCATGGCAAACGTAGCAACCCAGTTCCATCCTGGATTGTCTTTATAAGTTTGCTTTCGGATAAAGAAGAAGTCAGCAATCATTACGCCCGCTATTGGACCGTAAATAATTCCTGAAACGTATAAAAAGTCTTCAAAATACTGCAAGACGCCGCCGAGTGCCAGTCCGATTCCAATGATCGTCCCAATGAGCGTAAGAATAGCTCGGCCTTTACCAGAATTAATATTGAATGTGTTTGCCATGGATAGCCCCATACTGTAACTGTTGACGATCTGGCTCGTCCAGGTTGATAACCAAAGGATCAGGAATCCCCATACTGGAAAATTGAGATTCATCATAATCTGTACAATATCCGCTTCACCAGTACCAACAGACATGATGGCCCCAACAAAAAATAATGGAAATCCTACACCAATAATACCGAGCGGAATGATGACATTGTCCTTCACCTTCGGCTTCGCGTAACGAGTGTAATCTTGCACACCTACCCACTGAGACACATTCATCCCTAATACTAAACTGATACCCGCCATGAAAGTGATCGTCTGCTCGGGTTGCCACGAAGTTATGGACGACCAGCCTTCATTTTTCATTACTAAATAAATGCCCGTCGCAACAAGCAATAAGCCTGCAGGAACCGCAACGATGTCTGTCCATTTCATTGAAGAATAGCCAAGTATCGACGGCAGCGCAAACAATAATCCGCAGATGATTGTAATGAGCGCAAGCATTCCAAAATTATTTTTGTAATCAATGCCGAACATTGCAGCAATCGCCTCACCTGTCACTGCCGTTTGTAATGCCCACCAGCCGAGTCCGACGAAAAACGTAATTAACCCGATAATCCAACGTGCTTGCACGTGACCGAAGCTACTGCGCGCTAAAACTGACGAAGCGATCCCCGTTTTCGCTCCCATATAGCCAGTTACAGCATTTCCGATCCATTGGATGACAAATAGGGAAATGAATAAAATCCAAAACACCTTTGAAATTCCAAAGTTCACAGCAAGTACAGCACCCGTCAATAAGACCGGGATGGAAAACTCCAATCCCCCGAAAATCATGGCAGGGAAGATCCAATGCTGCCTTTCTTGCAAAGGGACCGCTACTAACGCTTCATCAGACTGCGAATGACTTGTCTTCTTTTCTTTAGTATTCATTGCTCCCCAGCCTCCCTAACTCGCAATCTCTCTTTCGTTTCACCTACCAGTTCCAATGTCTCCGGGTTCAGTAGCACACCGAATTTTTCCTTTGCATCTATAATGGAAAAGTAGCCGTTTTTTACATCCTGCTGCACTTTCGATACATCCCTTTTGAATGGATTACCATACCCTCCGCCAGTTCCAGTCCTCAGTTCGAGAACATCTCCTTTATTCAAAGGATATCGTGCATAGACTCCATACGGGCCGTCCACTTCACCATTGTTTTTAATGACAGCAAACTCATTCGACGAGCCTTCTTCACCTCCGTCAACTCCCCACGGTGCATAAAGATGCCGTCCGTACGTGACGGTTGCCATCTGCCCATCCGTCATCGCCCGATAGGATCGAATGACCCCCGATCCTCCTATATATTCACCAGCGCCTTTCCCATCACAACGCAATCGGTAGGAATCAACCATCACGCCATAACGTGCTTCCGCCACTTCAACCGGGATATTGTAGGTCTCACCATCCCCAATGCAAAATTGCCCCCTTGCTCCGTCCTGTCCAATTCCTGCTCCCCATCCACCAACAGATGGCTCTACGATAAGGAAGTCGTCTTCCGTATCAGGATGTTTTCCTGCCAATGTAACAGAACATACCGACAAAAAGTGTCCAGCAGTCAATCGAGTCGGCAAAATGGGAGCGAGCGCTTGCCAGACTAAATCTCCACCAGATGATCCGCTTTCCCAGTAATTTGATACGGGAGCTGGCCTTTCAGCAGAAAAGATTGAGCCTTTGTCTGTAATCACTTCCAACGGACGAAACACCCCGTCATTCACATCCTGTGACGGATTCGTAATCGCCAAAAACACTGTTCTGACATCAGTTACTAATGTCGTATAAGAGCCATTCACAGGACCGGGTACTTGTGGGTGGCTCCCCCGGAAATCACAGATGAATTGATCATCCGTAATGGTTACTTTCACTTGGATTGGAAACGGCCCGTTCCCGAGTCCATCCCCATCAATATAGTTGCTGGCTGTATAAACGCCATTCGGAAGGTTCATAATCGACTTTCTCGCCATCTTTTCCCCTTGGTCCAAAAGCAGCTCAACCGTAGCAGCAACCGTTTCTTTTGAATATTTATCGTACAGTTCGTTGAAACGTTT
This sequence comes from Sporosarcina contaminans, assembly GCF_042679045.1. Taxonomy (NCBI): domain Bacteria; kingdom Bacillati; phylum Bacillota; class Bacilli; order Caryophanales; family Caryophanaceae; genus Sporosarcina; species Sporosarcina contaminans. The sequence goes on from NZ_JBHTLT010000038.1 coordinate 13,167, forward strand.
TTCTCCAATTTTCAGAGCGGCAATTTGTGCCCACATATCACCAATCGATAAATCCGGGAAGCGGACGTTTGATTTAATCATTTCAACAAGCGGTTCATTCACTTTTCCACTATCGACGATTTTAATGCACGGGAACTGTAAGCCTTCCTGGTAAATGTCAGTTGAGTCATTAGTAAATGAGCCGACATCTTTTCCGCCAACTTCTGTCCAGTGCGCCTTGTTTGCTGAAAATCCGATCAGTTCGCCCTCATGAAAGATTGGCATGACGAGACCAACATCTGAAAGATGCGTTCCTCCGCCTCCATAAGGATCATTTATGATAAAAATGTCCCCTTGGTTTATATTTCCCTTTGCCGAGTATCTTGAAAGAACATCCTTCACCATATAGCTGAGCGTTCCGATGAACCCGGCTACCCCGTTCCCCTGCGTCAGAAGCTGTCCTTTGTGATCCGTCAATCCGCAAGCAAAATCCAAAACTTCATAAATGATCGGACTCATGGAAGTACGCGCTAACGTGTGGAACATTTCATCTCCAATCGATAGCAATGTATCTTTTACAATCTCAAGTGTAAACGGATCTTGTTGTTTACAATCATGCATTTGATTGCACCCCCGTATCGATAATCAAGTTTCCGTAGACATCCGCATATAACGATTGACCTTTCTCAATAATAGTAACCGCAGCCTTTTCTTCCACGATTAGCGGTCCTTCAATCACTTGACCAGTCGGCAACAATTCGCGGTCGTATATCGGTGTCTCAATCCAACCGTCCTGTTCAAAATAGACGGAACGCACTTCTTTCAGCGCTCCAGAAACTTCCCCTTGTTTTTCGACTCTAGCAATTTTCGGTTTCTTCACTTGCCCTAAAGCAGTTACATGCAAACCGACAATTTCGCATTCGGTATCTTCCAATCGAAACGTGTAGTTCTTTTCATGCAGCTGATGGAAACGTTCCTTCACTTCTTCTACTGTCTGCTCATCCCATGCCCCTTCGGGAACGGCAACTTTTACGGTATGCTCCTGCCCGACGTATCGCATATCGACAAACCGTAAGAACAGTACCGTTTCCTCAACTCCATCTCTTTTAAAGTTTGCAAGCAACCGGTCTTCAATCACTGTCCATTCTTGCGAAATCGCTTCAAAATCCAGTTCAGATAGCATGCTTTTATAAGTGACGACAGAATCCTGACGTAAATCGGTCATGAGCATGCCCCATGCTGAAAACACAGGAGATGCAAATGGAATAATCACTTTTTTCACACCTAATTCTTTAGCTAAAGCCGCAGCGTGCATAGAACCGCCACCTCCAAAAGCGACCATTGCAAAACGCCGTGGATCATGCCCCTTACGAATGGATATCAATTTTAATGCAGTGAGCATATTCGCATTGGCAATCCGAATAATACCGAGGGCAGCTTCAACTGCTGACAAGGAGAACGGATTGCCGATCCTCTCCTGAATCGCCCTTTCAATCTCAGCCAAATTAACTGGGTAGTCAAAATTCTTTGGTGACAGTCTCCCTGTCAACAGGTTGGCGTCGGTCGTCGTCGGCTCTGTCCCGCCTTGTCCATAGGCAATCGGTCCAGGTAGCGAGCCAGCGGAATGAGGTCCAACTTTCAACGAACCGACTTCGTCAATCCAAGCGATCGATCCCCCGCCGTTTCCAATTTCCACAATATCAACTACCGGCACTTTCACTGGATATCCCGCGCGCTTACTATCCTTTTCGATATAATAATCTGTCGAAACCTTCATTTCACCCTCTTCAATTAACGAACACTTTGCCGTCGTGCCACCAATATCAAAGGCGATGATGTTTTGCTCGCCTATTTCCTTTCCAATGACTGCCGATCCATATACACCTGCTACCGGACCGGATTCCAACATATAGAGCGGCAATTCCTTCGCATGTTCAAATGTCGTAGTACCTCCATTTGACTGCATGATGTAATTCCGGCTTTGCGCAAGCTGTTGCAGCTCCTCGTTCAATTTATTAATATACGTTGAAGCAATCGGTTTCACATAAGCATTCAAAACCGTGCTGCTCGTTCTTTCATACTCACGCCACTCTCTAGTCACCTCATGGGAAACGCTTACAAACACGCCAGGCCAATGTTTTTCAATAAATTCTTTTGTCTGAAGTTCATGTTGAGGATTCAAATAGGAATGAAGATAAACAACAGCAATCGCCTCAACCCGTTCCTCTTTTAATTCCTCTATAACTTGCAGCAGCTCATCCGTATTTAATGGAACCAATACTTCGCCCTTTGCGTTGAGACGCTCCTCGACTTCCTTGCGCAAATATCGTTCAACGAAAGGGACCGGTTTTTCATACCGTATATTAAATAGATCCGGACGATTTCCCCGTGCGATTTCCAATACATCCCGGAAACCCTTCGTCGTAATCAAGGCAGTTTTCACACCTTTTCGTTCAGTAATCGCGTTAATAACTACCGTACTTCCATGGATGAACTCTTCAATTTCCGATGTGTTTAACCCACTCTTCCGAATCACTTCAAGTACCCCTTTTTCAAAATGAGGGGGTGTTGTAGAGCTTTTTTCAACTTGAACGTTCCCCTTTTCATCGACATACACCAAGTCCGTAAATGTTCCACCGATATCTGTAGCAACTCTCATTTCTTTTGCCTCCCCTCATTTAAAAAAGCAGCGGCGTCATGACACAAAGCAAGACGGCTTCTTCATCTGTTGGATTTTCATAGTCATGCGGCAGCTTGGAAGGGAAATGAATGGATTCCCCTTGAGCAACATCATAAATTTCATTGTCGACTGTAAAACGGACTGTGCCATTCAACACATAGTAAAACTCTTCCCCAGGGTGAGAATCATCATATTCCTTTTGCTGATTCGGCCGCAATGTAACAATAAGCGACTCCAAAGAACGACTTTGGAAATGTCCACTTAGTTTAATAAAACCGTTATCAACCGAATGTATCCAAAACTTTTTTTGCTCGTTTTTCGTTATATGAAATTTCCGATCCATTTTGGGACTCTCGAAAAAATACGTTATATCGACCCCAAATGCATCAGCAATTTTCTTCAGTGACGTAATTGCCAAAGAAGTAGAACCACGTTCGATCAAAGACAGAAACCCTGCAGAAAGGTTAGTCATTTCACTTAACTCTTTTAATGTTAAGTTCCTCTCTTTCCGTAGCTTATGAATTTTTTGATGAATATCCTCCACGCCAACACCTCTTTTTTAATATATATAACTTTCTTAAATATATTTAATTTTGTTTTATATTACTTTTAGTTTTGTGACTTGTCAATCTACTAAAATTATTTTGTTTAATTTCTCTACAATAGAAAAACACCTTTCGTATTCAGAAAGGTGTTGAGAAAGAGCCAATTTTCATAGAGTATAAAATAATTCACTACTTAGGCTGAAAGTAAATTGAAAGAAATATTTTTTAATCCGATGCACTTTTTATTGGCTACCATTTCATCTTCCTAAATAATTCCATCAAGGCTTGTTTCCCGGCCACGTCGATTTTCCACTCTTCAATTTCTGTTAGTATACTTTTTTTGATCGAAACCCTTTAACGAAACCATTTAAACGTGCTGCAAATGTAGAGTTGACAAGCATCGATGGATTCGGAAAAAGTGGCTACAACTGTTCCAAAGCTTTCGGATAACGCTTTACATAATATTTTTGATGACGCTCCTCTGCCAACGTAAAATTACTGAACGGCGCAATGTCCGTTTCTATACTTTCACCGATTTCATATTCCATTTCTTTCTTCACATGCTCGATCGCCTTGAGTTGGTCAGCGCTGCGATAACGTAGCAACGATAAATATTGTCGGTCTTTATATTCATCACGATTCGGATAATGATTCCTCCAAAAATGGCGCAGCACATCCTCATAGGATAAAATATCTGGGTCAAAATCAATTTCTACCGTTTCCGTGTGATCACCCAAATTCCGGTAAGTTGGTGAAATGGTCGTTCCCCCTGCATAGCCGACGCGTGTGCGGATAACGCCGAGCAAACTTCCGAAACGTGCATCCGGTCCCCAAAAGCACCCCATCCCGAAGGTAGCTGTCTGTAATGCTACCGCTGACTGATGAAGCCCTCTCTCAATCATTTGAATATCCATCAGAATCACCTCCCTTTACCTCAACTATTCCCGAGAACGGATTTGTTAACAAATCGAATTAGGAATGCACCAATACTACTCTTTGAAATGCACCAAAGCCCAAAACTTATACACTATTTTCGATGAGTTTTGCACCATTGTCGAGAGGCTATGCACCAATTGTCTATTTCTCACACCCATTAATTCATCTGTATTACAAACTCAACAAAAAAACCAGCCATCGATAAGGAATTGGCTGGTTTTGTACTCCTGCTCTATTAAAAATGAATCCCAATTGCCGCTCCGTTTCGGCTGGAATCGGCGACTCCTTTGTAAATTCCTTCTTTTTGATCAATCAAGATGCTTTGGACATTCCCAATCACAGTAGGCTTCTCACCGAATTGATGGCCCATTTTCCGCAATTGCTCCATCGTTTCTTCTGGAATCCCTTCTTCAAATCGGTAAGATGACGTATTATTTGTATATATCCTTGGCTCTTCCACTGCCGTTTTTAATTCCATATCATATTCGATGGAATGGATGATCGTTTGAAGGACTGATGTAATGATTGTCGGTCCACCAGGCGATCCAACAGTCATGACCGGTTTGCCATCCTTGAATACAATAGTAGGCGTCATACTGCTAAGCGGCCGCTTATTTGGCTCGACCTGATTGGCTCCACCCGGTACAGCGTCGAAGTCCGTCAATTCGTTGTTCAGCATAATGCCATATCCCGGAACCATAATTCCTGTCCCGAAAAGTTGTTCAATTGTTGTTGTGTAAGAGACAACATTCCCCCATTGATCTGTAACAGAGAAATGGGTTGTTTCACCTGGCTGTCCATCATTCGGTTGTTCAACAAGTACTGTCTCCACCGCTTTATTTTCAAACTCCCATGGCTTTCCTGCTGTCGGTGTTGCGATAACAGATTTCAAATCAATCAACTCTCTGCGCTTCTGTATATAATCTGGGTGCAGCAACCCTTCCAACGGAACATCGACAAATTCCGGATCACCCGCGTAAGCAGCCCGATCAGCATATGCCAAATGCATTGATTCAGCTAACAAATGATATTTCTCCCAAGATTTCACATCATACTGCGATAAATCAAAGCCATCCAAGATCCCTAACATTTGCAGCAAAAATACTCCTCCAGAGCTTGGCGGCGGCATACTTGCAATCTGATAATCTTTATAATCGCCCCAAATCGGCTTGTCTATAGTAACTGCATAGGAAGACAAATCTTCCGTCGTCATTGATCCTCCGTACTGTTGGACAACATTTGCGATCGCTTCCCCAATTTCACCGTTATAGAAGGCATCCGTTCCTTCAGTTTTAATTAACTCAAAGGTCTTTGCCAAATCTTTTTGAATTAGAAGTTCCCCTTCACGTAAAGGTTGTCCATTTGGAATGAACACATCTCTTGCTGCAGTCTTCGATAGCATCGCTTTATTTTCTTCGATCGCATTTCCCAATACTGAATCGATCGGGAATCCATCTCGCGCCAATTGGATGGCAGGCTCTATCAATTCCTCCATAGAAAGCGTGCCCCACTTATTTAACGCTTCCTCCAAACCTTTTAACGTTCCAGGTACACCTACCGCTTTTCCACCAGTTGCTCTTTCTGCAAATGGAACCGGCTCGCCTTGTTCATTTAAGAACATATCAGGCGTAGCCCCAGCAGGCGCACGCTCCCTACTATTCAAAATAATTGTCTCATCTGCCTCTGCATCATAGTACATTAAGAATCCGCCACCGCCTATTCCCGACATCATAGGTTCCGTAACATTCAAAGCAAACTGGATCGCAACCGCTGCATCAATGGCGTTTCCTCCATTTAGGAGCACATCCGCGCCGATTTGTGATGCCAAAGGATGAGCTGTCGTCACCATTCCATCTAATCCAGTTGCCACTTGCCGATAATTTCCATAATCCATGTCAATCTCTTTCGCATGTATCGCTCCCGGCTGCGTGCTAACGAATAGCAACAGAGCGATCGGCACAACAAATACCCATTTCATTCGCTTCTTCATCCATTCCACCCCTTATTTCTTAATGTTCTCCCGCTTCTCTCGTAAGCCTCCTCCCCCTATTTTGTCGCTGTCAAATAGACTGCAATAATCCGACTATATAAAATTGACAGTTAGATAGGCAGTGATTTACTTCGGAAACAGAAATAATAACGAATAGGTATTGGCATATTATCGTCCGATACCGCCCCTTAAAATAAAAAAATGAACCAAGAAAGATCTTTCGGGTTCAGCTTTTACAAATTCCATTCTTCCTCTTTGGAAGTCAATCTACTTGTAAGTTGTTCATAATCGACAGTTTTTAAATAGCCTTCTGATTGCATCTTCTCTACAAATTGCAAGAGTTCCATCTTCATTTTCACAATTTCGATGTCCAGGAATTTATCTGTGCAGCTATTGTTAGTTCGTGTAGTCTTCATTCCTTCACTCTCCTTGATTGTTTGAGATTTCCTTTCCCTAGTGTAAATAACGTAACATGTTCGCACTATACAATTGAATAGATTCATGTTGAGACATTTTTTTCGAAAACAGCCGTTTTTCACTGTTTTCAAATAAAAATTTCTCACTTTGATTGAATATGATTTATACTAAAGATGTACTATGCTAATAGAGAGAGGGATTGGCGAATGAAAATAGGTCATTTGATACGTGCAGAACGTGTACGGCAAGAAATGAAACAGATCGTTTTGGCCAAGGGCATTTGCACGCCTTCCTACTTGTCCAAAATTGAACGCAACCTAATCGAGCCAAGTGATGAAATTGCATTGCTCCTCATGAACCGATTAGCCATAGATCCAAGCAAATTGCAAAAAAACGACGAACAAACCGAATTAGAGTTCAAAAAGCTACTCATGGATACGTATAAAACCGTCATCACCTCACGAAATGACGAACTTACGAAGGACAAACTATCATACTTGGAGCAAAATAGTCCGTTATTCGAAAATGATTCCTTACATTATACGTATTTATTGATCAGGTTGAGATTTAGGCTAATCCTTAGAGAAGATATCGAGGTTCTCAAAAATGAAATCGAGGCATTGCAGCATTCGGTGGACCAGTTTGATGCGTATCAGCTTTACCTGTTTGAATTAAATAAGGCATTATTTTATTACAATACAGGAAATCGTAAAAAAGCTATATTCTATTTTGAGACAATTTTAGATAAACTTGATTCGATTGCAATGAAAGAGTGGGAAAAAGCGGAGTTTAACTATATAATAGCAGTAGTTTACGCTGCTGACGGGCATCTTTTTGCTTCCACAAATTACATTAGAGATGCTCTTGAATTTTTCAGAGAAAATCTAATGATGAATAGGGTTTTAGATTGTTATATTCTTATAGGAATTACTCATAAACGTAGTGAACAATTTCAAGATTCGTTAGAGGCGTATTCTAAAGCAATGCAAATATGCGAAGACTTGAATTTACATAGTGAAAAAGGAATCATTTATCACAATATCGGGTCATTAAATAGCACGATGGGAAACAGCGATCAGGCTATCCATTATTATAAAAAAAGCATTGATCATAAAATTATAGATAGCGACAAACTGATTTCGATCTTTTGTCTAATCACGGAATACTCCAAACTCAACAAGAAAAAACTTGTAAGATATTGGGCCGACGTAGGTATTAATTTATTAAAAAAGGTAAAGGATGAGAATCATTTATCTTATTATCATCACTTTACAATTTATAAATCACTTCATAGCGAGCAAGGTCTATCTGTTGAAATAGCGGAAACAGCTATACAGCATTTTAAAAAATTACAAGACTTCCGATATATCCATAAATATTGTATCGCATTGGCAGAATGGTATTACCAAAACAGGAAATATAAGCTGTCATCTATTTATTATCGTGAAGCGAATAGATACGGCTATATTTATAGAAAAGTAGAGAAATGGGAGGATTTATAATGAAAAAGATTGTATCAATTCTATTACTGGTTGTTGTCTTGGGGATGGCTATACAAAGTCCAACTGCATCGGCAAATGACGATCAGTTCCCTAAGGTCTACAACACTTACTCCATCTCAGTTAATCACATAAATTGAATCACACCGAAGGAATGCCTCCCTATTTGGGAGGTATTTCTTTTGATGTGAGTTTAACGCTACCCCACTTTTGGATCTATTGTTTTCAAATGAACCTTAAACGAGATTTCGAAATGGGTGAAAAAGCAGTCGAATAAATAAAAGGCTAAATATACACATTGAAATGAGAAACAAAATTCGTATTGGTAGCCATTCCGCCCATAGCCCCGAAAGGAAGAGTCCAAGTGGTAATGTTAATTTCATTAGCATTGATGACGTCCCCGCAACTCGCCCTAACAAATGGTTCGGAGTAAATTCTTGTCTAATTGTAAAATAGACGATATTTGATAGTGTCGTTGAAAATGTCCTTATCGAAAGTGATATCCCGATAGTCCACCATGTCTGAGCAAAAATAAGCATCAACATTGCCATTACATCAAACAACAATGAATATGTATAAATTACTCCTCTACCAAACCTCTTTCTTATTTTCCCAATGACAGCGGCTCCAATGACGCCTCCTATTGCAGATATTGTAAACATAAAGCCGATCTGCTGAGAAGTTGCACCTAACTCATCAGCTGCAAAGAAGACAAGAACCCCAATAACAAGACTCGAAGCAAAATTAATGAAGAGAATAGTAATCGTCGGCGTCAATAATATTTTATTTCGAAACAGCTCATCTATTCCTTCTTTTAAATCTGCCCAAATAGAGGCAGAGCCCTTATTCTTATTTAAAGAAGGCACCTTAATAAACTGTATACAAATCAATAAAAGGATTAAACAGAAAAAATAAATGATGAATGTAGATCCATAAGAAAATACGGCAATGAGCATTCCTGCTATACCAGGTCCAACCATCCTAATTAATGTATCAACTAAAGACATCTTCGCATTTGCTGAAGTAAGTTGATCTTTTGAAACGATTTGCGGGATTACCGAATGATTTGCATTTCCAAATGTGTATCCTGCTGAAGACAAAACAAAACCCACCATATATAAATGCCATATTTCGATTTGGTTTGTATTCATCAATAGAATAACAACAAACATAGAAAGTGCTTGGATGAAAGATGTCCAAACCATCATTCTCTTTCGATTCATAGATCGACTAAAACCCCCGCAATCAGTCCAAGTATGATATTTGGAAAAAACTCTATCGCACGCATTATACTCATTGATAATGCCGATCTACTTAAATCATAAATGAGCAACGGAATCGCAATACTGTACATTTGCATACCAAAACTTGATAGCGAAGTACCACTCCATATTAGTAGAAAATTTTTGTTATTCCATAATGAAGGTTTACCGATAGCTGTTTTCATTTCTTTTCCCCCTCCCTTGTACTCATACCGAAAGTATAGAATAATAAAAGATGAAGAAAAAGTGTTCGTATGCAATGAGATTGTTCACCTTTATCCAAGGGGGAAATGTACATGAAATATGTAGAACATCTGCTTATATTGACAAAACATTTTATTGAAGGGATACCAACAGAAACATCAGTTGCTGCATTATCTGATCTGCTGTGTTGTTCTGAAAGACATGTGAAAACTATTGTTCAATACCTACATAATCATCAAGTTATTAGTTGGGAGACGCAAAGAGGGAGAGGTAAAAAGCCAAAGCTGACACTACACTTGAATGAAGATGAAGTGCTTTTAAATGAAACAAAGAAGAGAATTAAAGCTGAGCAGTATCAAGATGCATTTGTATTAATGCATAGAATGAGCCTTCCTGGCAAGGAAAAGTTTCGAAAATGGTTCTCTTCAAGCTTAGGATTATTACATAAAAATGAGGATAACCAATCATTAGATATTCTTCGTTATCCCTTCTATGAGACTGACTTAACAATGGATCCACTGTATATTACTTCCCGTCATGATGCTCATATGGTACAACAAGTTTTCGATAGGCTGGTTGAGTATGACACGAAAACAGAGCAGCTGCTGCCAAGTATTGCACACCATTGGGAATCAAATGATGGGAAACATTGGACATTCTATCTCAATAAAGGTATTCTATTCCATCACGGGCGAGAGTTAACAAGCAGAGATGTCCAGAAAACATTCGATCGCCTTATTAAGAAAAAAACTTTTTTAATTAATATTAAAAAAATTACTACTCTCAATGATCGGGTCATCATATTTGAATTGGAAGAAGTGGATTATTTATTTCCTCGGAGCCTATCCTCTATGAAGGCATCCATTATACCATTTGAACTGCTATTAGCAGATGGAGAGAAGTTTTCAAATTTTCCAGTCGGAAGTGGTCCTTATCGTTTAACACAGCATAATGAAAATATGGTGCGGCTTGAAGTAAATCGGTACTACTTTGCTACAAGACCTTGGTTGGATCGAATTGATATAATAAAAGCCCCTGAGGAATGGGAGCATAAAACAGATCACCCTTTTTTATTGAATCAACCCAATGAGAAGTGGAGGCAAGTTAAAGTTATTGAAGAAGGGGCAACCTATATCACTTTCAATTGCAACAAAGATGGGCCTATGAGAAATAAAGAATTTCGAAACAAAATTTGTGAAATGCTTAATCCTGAAAATATTTGTAATGAACGGTCAGAAAATGAATTCGTATCAATTAGTTTGTTATCACAACTTTCTTTAACAACTCAAAAAAAACAAATTGGTAGGAGTAAACCTTTACAATACGATGGTCCAATTCTCCGAATTGCTGCCCAGCAAATAAGAACTGGAGCTAATCATGCAAAGGCCGCTGAAGATCTTGCAGAACAGCTAAAAAATATAGGAATCCCATCACAAGTTTCTTTAATTAATTCCCGAGAAATAATGAGCAACAGTAATTTGTCAACATTTGATCTTTTTGTCGGTGGAATTGCACTCGGTAGTGATTTATTACTATCAGCGGTGAATGCATTGCAATCCCCTCACTTGACAATTTATCCTTGTTTAGATGAGAAAATGAAGGATTTTATAACTCGGAAAATGATAGAGATAAGACGTTCTCAAGAGGAAACTTTTCGTTGGCAAACGTATTATGAAATGGAAGAGTTTTTAAAATCCGAACGGGCCATTTTCTTTTTAACTCATCGCTCTCACAGTGTATATGAACTTACGGATAGCCCTTACGTCAACATAAAATTAAATCATCATGGTCGAATTGATTATAGAAAGGTATGGAAAAAATATACGTTCTCAAATTAGATTCTTTGTCAAAATACTTATCCAACACGAATTTGAATGAGTATCGCACGTCGTTTCATACACTCTACACTGAATAATTATAGAGTGAACATTATTTAAATCTATAAAAAGTAGCGAACTATTTTAGTGGTTATGAATAGATCGCTACTTTTTCCATTATGCAATTGGTTGCTCAATCATTCATACTGATCGGCTTCCCTCTCAGGGGATTCTACTTCATCAGCAGATGAATAGATGCTATTGGCAAGCATGCGATAATAATATTTTGTATGTGCACGGAATGCTAAGTCATTTGCAAACAATGTGATTGTTGCATCGTCCAATTGTTGCGTAAAGGCTAGAGTTTGACCTTTTGCACCATCGTGACCAGGCCACCAGCCGGCAATGAAAAAATCAGAAGCGTCTTTTACTGTTGCCAAAACTTCTGCTTTGTCAGGAACTGACGTAATCCATGATCCTCTAGTTGTATAGAAAACCTCCTCTTGTCGGTAGCCAGCCATTAACGGATGCTCGGCATTCACTATTGTTTTAATGAGTCCCTCGTGTCCTCCTTTTGTCGTTTTATAGTCAAATCCTTCAAGTAAATTTGCTTCATGGACAGCTTTCAAAACACTATTGCCAATCCCGACAAATGTCTTGCCAGCTAAATTCTTAGGTAAATTGGAATCTGAAACAACAACACTTGCTTGCTCTTCATCGGTCAAATCAAAACCTAATTCATTCAACGAGAAAATTAATTGATCTGAACCATTACTTGCTACTTTCGGTTGAGCAATCCATTTTGTTTCAATATAACGATAAGATGGCAATGCAACTGCTTCGAATAAATACTTATCTACATAGGATGTGACGTCTTCTGTTCGTACAATGAAATCACCTTTTTGGAATCCAAATTTCTCTTCTTGAATGATTCCTACATGTTTTCCTTCCTTCAAAAGCTCATTTACCATTTTAATTGTGTCATTGTTTACATTCTTCAATACTTGTCTCGCTTTGCTTTCATCCAACTCGCTTGCAGGCACAGTGACTTCAGACACTGCCACTGTTAAATCCTCAAGAACATCTTTATCGCCCATGCGCACATCTACAATATCAAACCCTCTAAGTGCTGGGAAGTTAGCCACAACCGGATCGTACATTGCATCCCAATCAGATACATCATCTCCGACATATAGCATTGCGTTTGCCAACCCTCTTTTTGCTTGTTTCATCGGCACAACATATGCACCTTTCGGATACGTTGTCGGTCCAATTTTGACATCTTCAGTCGTTTGCTCAACCTTAACACCGTTGCGTAGTAAGTAGTCTACCATGTTATACACTTCAGACACGTTTTTCTGATTCCTCTTATCAGTCGGAATCACATAATAATCTGGAAAGAAATTTTCATGTTCTCCACGTACACGACCAATCGATTCACCTGCTGCATTCGTCAATAATGGATCCACTGCTCGATTATCTTCGCCGTCAATGCCGCGCTTAAAAATTTCGAGTTGCCGAGTATATAGCTCATCTTTGTTTTCAAATACATAATTGGTCATTCCTAATCCTGCTCCAACCATCGCATCGTACGCATCTTGGCTAAGTGATGGCACTTCTACTGTATGTCCAAGCGTACCGTGCAACATTGAAAAAATAGGTGTATAGGAAGGTCCCATATCATCCCATCCATCATTGTATCCTTCAGAAGCTAAGAAATAGGAAGTCAAATTGGAATTTCCGATTCCTGCCTGTCCCATTGCATGCGCTTGCGGAATCATTCCTTCCATTAATAAATCATATTCAAAGTTCGGATTATGAGGAGGTGTCGCGGGTTCGATAAGGAAGCCTTTCACATACCCATGTCCTTCCATCATTGCAAGAGGCGTCCATTTTGCGATAACCGGATTCAGTTGAATCGTTTCAACTTGTGTCTGATATGCATTATCCCGATTCAAATCAAACCCATTCGCATTTGCCCGTGTATTATGGACACGGCCATCCGGGTTATGAGAAAAATTAAAAATGAAAATTAGATGATCTAATACTTCATCAACATTCAATACAATTTCTTCATCTACTCCATTTTCATCAGTAGTGGTAAAAGAGACTTCTGTATCCAATGCAAACCGTTTTAGCAATTCACTTTGAAAATCAATCCCTTCCACTTCGTCTGGGTGAATATTGTTAAACCAGACAGGGACTTGAAACTCACCCATCGTTCCATCTTTTAGTTTTGCTAATAATTCTGCGGGATTTTCCAGCGCTATTGGCAATACATTCTCTAAGTAGTTAGTTACAGCATCTTCATCCTTTGCAAGTACAACAAGATGCATATCCTTGCCTTCTACACTTTTTCCAGGACTTTCATAATGTAAATAGCGTTCATTCTGTACATTAGCCTCTTCAAAAATCTTGTCGATGGAAGGCTTGATCTCATCCCATTCGAGGAATTCATCATACACATTCAACTTTACTGTAGTGGATGCCTTCATATCACTATCCGAATCTACTATAGAAAGCTCATAATCGCCAAGCAATTCCTTATAGATTACACGGACCGTTCTCGGCGATAAATCTGCGGTGCCAAATGGCAAACCAAACTCCAATTCAGCTACAATTTTTGTCGTACCATCCACATAATGAGGTTCTTTTTTAACAAGGATAAATGGATCTCCGGAATAAGATTTAACTTCAGAATCCCACTGTTTCCATTCAGCCAAAGCCTTACCGCCAAAATTGATCTGCAAGTTTTTCAAATCAACTTTCCGACCAAAATCAGCCTCAATGGTTACATCTCGAATTTCAGTTAACGATAAAACTGAACGGCTTACATTCAACTCGGTCGCTTCTGCAGCTTTGACGGTTTCGATAGACTGCTCCGCTTGAGCAGAAAACGGTACTGTCATGGCGAGCGCCATAAACAATGCTAAAAAACCTACTAATAAACGCTTCATCGATCCATCTCCTCCACTTTTAATTATTGAAGCTGCCAAACTTCAATAATCTGACTATAACAAATTGATAGTTAAATAGATAGGTATTTAATTCGATATCTGAAATAAAATTCATAAAAAATGGCATCGCCAAAAATTGGGAGAAGTATTAAAGATAAAACATTCATGAGTTACTACTTCCAATTCATACATGAACATTTGCTTTGAACATGCATAAACTCATAAAACGACACATTGATAGCCTTTGTTTTCACAGAAAAAAGCTTTGGAAGACTGGTTAGACAGTCTTTCAAAGCTTTTACCATGACAGGTGAACTTTTCTAGCATTCAATAATCGGTCGGCAGCAATTTCAATCCACGAACTCATATAGAGTGCGACGATAATCAGTACTTTTTGGTCCTGACCAATCCGGTATTTCAATCCACGCACTCATATAGAGTGCGACCGTATACCTTGCGCCAGTCCTTGCCAAAAACTTTAATTTCAATCCACGCACTCATATAGAGTGCGACCCGACACACAAGCGGACTTGCTCGCGGTGACGCAATTTCAATCCACGCACTCATATAGAGTGCGACGAGTACGAAGCGCCGGAAGAGCCGAAGCCGAAAAAATTTCAATCCACGCACTCATATAGAGTGCGACGGCAACAGAATATTACGGGCCGCGCACGCAAGACATTTCAATCCACGCACTCATATAGAGTGCGACGGCAGAAGCGTATAAGCTCGGCAGGCAGTCGGTGATTTCAATCCACGCACTCATATAGAGTGCGACCTGACGGACAAGTATGGCGCGCCGACTAAACCGGGCATTTCAATCCACGCACTCATATAGAGTGCGACGACCATTATAAAAGCTGCGGATGTAAACGAAATATTTCAATCCACGCACTCATATAGAGTGCGACCATTAACAATCCGGATGGAAGTATACGGATTACAAATTTCAATCCACGCACTCATATAGAGTGCGACTTCAACGTCAATCCCCCCTCAATGTTCAGATTCTATTTCAATCCACGCACTCATATAGAGTGCGACATCAAGGTTTGCGCAATATATTAAGAGAGCGCGATTTCAATCCACGCACTCATATAGAGTGCGACGATGTTCGGACGCGCGTAAAACTGACTGGCGGGGATATTTCAATCCACGCACTCATATAGAGTGCGACGACATCCACACTGTTGAGGATGTGGAGGACAAGCCATTTCAATCCACGCACTCATATAGAGTGCGACTCGGACAAGTATCAGAAGTACGTCTCATTTGTAATTTCAATCCACGCACTCATATAGAGTGCGACAATCGCCTCCTCACGTCACATTTAACCGCTCATAATTTCAATCCACGCACTCATATAGAGTGCGACGAAACTGGAAGCTATGCAAATTGGCATCGATAAGACATTTCAATCCACGCACTCATATAGAGTGCGACAACCAAAAGTGAGTGTCCGTTCCGGTCAAGGTGTTGATTTCAATCCACGCACTCATATAGAGTGCGACGGGCGGGAATTGCAAGTTAAGACAATGGACGTGACATTTCAATCCACGCACTCATATAGAGTGCGACGCGACGACTTGGTTACGCCAGAGCCGTGGAATATCATTTCAATCCACGCACTCATATAGAGTGCGACAGCGTCATTATGCGTCCGCGCGCAAGTTTGTCGCAATTTCAATCCACGCACTCATATAGAGTGCGACCATTGGGTTACTTAGATGATAGTGGACAAATAAAAATTTCAATCCACGCACTCATATAGAGTGCGACCATGATTTTTCCACCAACGATCTACAAATCTATCATTTCAATCCACGCACTCATATAGAGTGCGACGATACACATCAGATAACATTCAAATTCTAACTTGGATTTCAATCCACGCACTCATATAGAGTGCGACAGCGAAAAAGTAGGGTTTTCCCTCTTTCTTTTACCATAAAATAGGTATTTATACAAAAAGCGACTATTTTTTATTCATTATTTCCCATATTAGGAATATAAAGTTCATAATTTCAAGAGAAATTTGCGCGAACCTCCCCGGATTTTCATGTTCACTTCACGTTCGCGCATATTGGGCACGTTGTAAATTATGGGTTAAATCAATTAGTTGGAGTCTTGTCCATCTCAATAATAATGCCCTTTAATTCAACCAAAAGCCGAAAATAAGAACTTCAAAAATGGGTTGTAGACAGGATGCGTTTTGGTAGCAGCAAATTGAAAGGTGTGTAACACTTGATAAACTGCGTGAAGAAAGCATCTATCTTGCGCTCAGATTGTGCAGATGCGCTGCAAGGATCTATCAATTTTCCAATACAGTAGTTGTCCCATAAAGACGATACTCGTTCCTCGATGTTGCCTTCGCTTCGTACATTGCTTGATCCGCTAAATTGACCAATTGCTGTGCATTCGTACTATGATTCGGATATTGACTTATCCCTATGCTGACACTTACTTGAAGAAAATGTGTATCCAATTTGAAGCCATCGTCAAATAAAGCGAAAATGGATTTTAGTGCATTTTCCAAATTACTATTATGGTCGAGTAATATAATAAATTCATCCCCACCTATATGAAACAGCCTTCCGTCTAAAAACAGCAACTGCAACATTCGTTTTCCCACTTCGATTAAAAGCAAGTCCCCAATATGATGACCATAGTTATCATTCACCGACTTAAACTGATTAATATCCATAAAAAGAACTGCAAACTCCATATCATTTTGATCCGTTTGACAAATTAATGTATCGATCGAGGAAATCAATGCTCTTCGGTTCGGCAACTTTGTCAATTCGTTGCGACATGCAAGCCGTTTCCATTTTTCCGCATATTTTTGGTCAGTTTTATCAAGATGAAGGGATAGTATGTGTAAGATTTCTCCGTCTTTCTGTAAGACGGGAATGAACGTTGATTCCAGCCATTTCATATCTCCGTTTTTTGTAATGAGACAGCTTTCACCTATCCATTGTTCTCCACCTATAACGGTCGTCCAAATTTCTTGTATGTCAGCGTAGGAACTATTTACCAATCGCCAGTAGCTTTCTTTATACAATTCATCTAATTTGTACTGAAACAAATCTAAAAAACTTAAATTTGCATCGATTATTTTTCCATCACATGATAAGCGGACAGTCATAAAAGTTTTATCTAACACTTTGAAAAGAGCTTCGAGATTGGTTTTTTCATCTATCAAACTATCTGACATTATGCTCACCTCACTAGTGGTTTAGCTGCTATAGGGGATACTCACAAAGAGATGTTGCCGATTCTTCTTCAATCAGTGAGAAATTTTAGAGATATTTTTATCCGATGGATAGTTAAGTATATTACTAATTGTATCATTAATTCGAGAAATTAATAATAAGGCAGCTGGAATTGTAACATTCCAACTGCCTTATTGAATTGAAATCGGGACTTTTTACGAATAAGATACTGTTTTTTAACTTTTATGTTCTACTTTTCTTCTACGCAATAACATCCAACCACCTAATAGAATGAGAGCCACTCCCGATGTAATGGTGCCAATTGGATATGCTTCTCCAGTTTGCGGAAGTTTTCCTTCCTTAACGATAGATGAAGGTGAAGTATTCGTCTTGCCTATTGGCTTGTTAGGCTTTGTCAGTTTGCTTTGATTATTTGAATTGTTAGATTCACCTAAAGCTCCCGGCTTATCTGTACTGCCTGACTCACCTGATTCACCTGGTTCGCTTGGTTCACCTGGTTTGCTTGGTTCACCTGGTTCGCCTGGTTTACCCGGTTCGCCTGGTTTGCCTGGTTCGCCTGGTTCACCTGGTTTGCCTGGTTCACCTGGTTTGCCTGGTTCACCTGGTTCGCCTGGTTCTCCCGGTTTACCTGGTTCGCCTGGTTCACCTGGTTTGCCTGGTTCACCTGGTTTGCCCGGTTCGCCTGGTTCTCCCGGTTTGCCCGGTTCACCCGGTTTTCCTGGTTCGCCTGGTTCGCCTGGTTCACCTGGTTTGCCTGGTTCTCCCGGTTCGCCTGGCTCTTTCGGATCCGTAGGAGGGTCTACAGGTGGTGGAGTACCACCTCCTCCGCCACTTGGATTTTTGGTATTTTTAATTACAATATTTAAACCTTCTTCTTGCCCAACTTCAACGGTAAATTCAAAAGGCTTGCTCAGTCTCTTATAGCCAATTGGTGCTTTCGTTTCAATAAGCTTATAATCGCCAGCAGATAGGCTATCAATTTCAAATTTCCCATCATTATCCGATACGAGTTTTTCGAGAAGGAGATCGCCATTTGCATTGATAAGTGTAAACTCGGCCCCAGATAGCGTTCGATTCGTTTTATCGTCCACTTTTGTAACAACAACATGACCTAACGCCTTGTTTTTCATAGACAGATTCAATATTTCAGTTTGACCTGTTTCAATCGTAAATTCGATAGGTGTCTCGTCTAATTCATAGCCCGCTAAGGCTTCGATTTCTATGAATTCGTATTTACCTGGTCGTAAACCGTCAACTTTGATTTGCCCATTTTCGTCTGTAGTAAGTTGCCTTAACTCATTTCCGTTCGAATCGCGAAGTGAAAATTTTACGTTTTCAAGCACTTTAGTCATGTCTAAGAAATCATATTTTGTTAACTGGACTCCGCCTAACTTCAGCTCATTCGGAATTAAAATACGGATGGTATCTGATTTACCGGCCTCCAGTGTGAATTCCCTCGGTGTCGGATCTAATTCGTATCCAAATGGAGCTTTTGTTTCAACAATTTGATACATTCCCGGTTGTAAGTTGTTGATGATAAGTTCCCCATTCAAATCTGTAGATAGATCCGACTGTACCACCTTTCCATCACTGTCAAGAAGCTTGAATTCTGCTTCTTTTAAAAGGACATCTGGATTATCCTTTTCATGCTTGATGAGCAAGACGGAACCGGTTTTCAAGTTTACCATGCGGACGGTCTTGACTTTAGTGTCTTTTTCACCAATTGTAAATTCAATTGGTGTTGTATCAAGCTGATACCCGATTGGCGCTTTCGTTTCAATAAAGCGGTATTTTCCCGGACTTAGTTGGTCTACTTTGATTAATCCATCTTCGCCAGTTCTCAAATTGGTTGTGAATGTTTCAAAGCCATCTGCCGTTTCTCTCTCCAACGAGAATACAGCATCTTTTAAAACATTATTCTCTTCATCAACCTTAGTAAGTTCCACTGCATGGATGATCTTCTCATTCAATACCGTTTCTATATTTCCAGCCTTTTCTTCGTTTTCTTTTTCAAAAGGTGTATCAATCGTAACTTCTCGATCCTCTACTCCAATATATCCTTCAGGAGCTTCTACTTCCTTTAATATATATACTCCATAAAGTAGCTTGTCAAAAACAATCTTGCCATTATCATCTGTAATAGATGATGCAATGGTTACTCCACTTTCAGGATCGACAAGTGCAAATGCAGCGCCTTTCAGGACTTCGTTAGTCGTTGCATCTTTTTTAATTACAGTCAACCCGCCAAGCTCACCAGTGCCGCTTCCCGACCCGCTTGTTCTCTTAATCGTAATAGTTTCCGATGTTGCAGGGAATTCTTGACTTCCATCTCCACGGAATAATGCACTGTTTTTAGTAACCGTATCAGGTGCTGCAATTATTCTCGTTTGGTATTGTAAAATATACGGCTTATTAATTGTGTCAGTAAAACTTAAGGTAAAGGAGTCTAACTCATCTGTAAAACTTACTGTATAATCTTCCCCTTCAATTAATTGTGCCCCTTGCTCCACATTGCCGTTGGAGACTACTCTTGCTTCATACAATTTGAGAGAATCAGGTATTAGCAATTGATGTTCATCGACAATATCAGTGATTTTTGCTTTTTCAATTTTAGATTCTCCAAAATTAATGTCGATCTGCCAATCAATGACCTTACCATTTTGCTTACCTGATTTGTCGATATATTTACCGCCAAACGGTGTCGTAACTGTAGCATGTAAGGTAGTATGCACAATGTCATTGCTATTTAGCGTTGCGGTATTACTGTATTGTTTTGCTACAAGAGAGACTTCATCAACCGATGTCTTGTATTCGATTTTATACGGTTCACTAATTCTATTTATAAATACTACGCGGAATTTATTTTCTTCCAAGTAGTCAATTTTGTAATCTTCCCCTTCAATCGCTTCTCCGATTTCAACTCCATCTGTCCCGCCAGTTAAAGACATTTTATAGACCGTAATGGAGTCTTCTATTAGTTTCTGGTTGCCGTCAAATACATCCTCTACAAACGCATTCTCAAGCGTTTGTAAATTGTAATTGATGCCTACATTCCAAGTGATTTCCTTATCAACAGCATTATAAGAACCATTTTTGAAACCATTGGACTGTGTATAAGTATCCGGAGTGAATGCCGCTTTGGCCTCTATATTTTTTTCATTGCCCGATGCATCTTTCCATGTCATACCTATTTTATTTTCTAAGTAATTTAACTCCTTATTCGTTCTTGCCTCATAATCAAACTTTGTTTTGTAAGTAATGATAACTTCCGATTCAACCGTTTTATTGAATGTCAGTGTAAACCCATCGGCGTTTTCTGTGATCATGTAATGGGTACCTGAAGATAACGGAACTTGACCTTCTGTCACTTGGATTGAATCTGGCAATAATCTCAGTCCAGCGTTTGTAAACACATCTTCCATGACGATATCCGTCATTGTATGCTGATCGCTGTTCGCCCTAATCGTCCACTCGATTTCTTTATCCCTATAGTTTGGTGTTCCGTGGCTCTTAAACAAAATTTGCGGGCCTATTTCCCGACCGACTTCACCCGTTTCATAAATGCCGGACGCTACTTCATTTTTGATTTCTGTATTCTCGTAAACACGTTCTTTTGCTTTTGTTTTGTACGTGATCTTGTAAGCTTTCTCGATATCTTGATTGAACGAAAGTACGAATCCATTCTTTCCTTCTTTCGACGCTTCTGTAAGGATGAAATTAGTAAATTCTTCTGAACTGGATTCTTTGCCTGTTTCAGAATTGATTGTAATCTCATGAACCTTCACCGAATTCTCAATCAGCTCATGACTGTTTGTAAAGAAATCTTTTAGTATCGCATCCTCCTTACTAATCGCCTTCTCATTGTAGTTATATCGAATTTCCCATTCAATTGACTGCTCAGCCTTATTGTATTGATTCGCTGTCTTTTCTAATGGTTTACCGCGTTGAATAGAAACGGAAGCAGTAGCGTCCACATCAGATTTATTATCCGCTTGTAATATCGCAGTGTTGGTAAATGTTGTTTTATCAGCATCAGTAATTTCTGTTTCATACACTAATCGGTAGGCAGAGTTGATATCACCTAGTTCCAAAGCGAAATCATAGTCTCCAACTTTATTGAAGTCAACTTCTTCTCCAAGCTCAACATCCCCATTCCATTTCACATTCAATTTGTAGAGCTTCATGGAATCTTCTTTTAAAAGCTGACCTTCAGGTATGACATCTTCTAACTTTGCATTGGATAGTGACTCAATGGTTTTGTTGAAGTCAACGGTCCAAGTGATTACATCCCCATTGTAAGTTCGATTTGGAATACCTTTTTTCTCAATAGCTGGCCCCCCCGGTTGGAAGTTGACTGGAATAGTATAGGATTCCTTACCTTCTATCGGTGTAATGGTAATACGGCCATCTACAATGATTGCGTCCTCTCTTATTTCAGTTAATACTTCGATATGGCCGCTTATGTTTGAATAATTTTCAATGACATCCGTGAATTCAATCGTTGCTGTTCCATCTATGGAGACGGAGAAGTAGCCTATAACTTTGTCATTGAACAGCATTTCCTCACGATCAACCGTATTGTATACTTTTAACTGAGGCGGGATAGTAAAGGAATAGGTCGCTCCTGCTTTATAGCCATGCCCATTTTGCAATGCCCAGTCGTAAGTGATGCCAATGATCATATCATCATCAACTTCTACATCATAATCAGTTAAAATGTTTTCTTTGATCACTTGTGATATTCCATCATCAACAAGCGGATCTACTTCTTTCGAAAATCCGTTTTCTTCATTTTCTTTCTCTTCATCGGTCAAACCATCTTCTGGAAAGTTACTTTCTAAATCTTCCTCAGGAATTTTGCTATCAATTTCCTCATCTTGTTCTGACTCGTCTGTTATACGATCAATCTCATTTCCATTTTCTTGAGCCGGTTCAGATGTTGGTGTCTCTTCTTCACCTTGGTTTGAAGATTCTTCCGCTATGGTGTATGTTACATTCCCAAAAGTGAAGCTATTTACATCAGCCACTTTTGCTTCGACTTTAAGCGTTCCTGAAACCGAGACTTCTATTTGTTCATCGATTGTAACTACAATTCTATTCCCAACAAGCTTGTAGGAACCAATGGCTTTATTGTCAGAAACTAATAAACCAATTGTATCGATTCCGGTTAACCCATTTGGCAGAGGAATTGAATATGTTTGGCCTTGTTCAACCTCTTCTGAAATGTTCCATTCATACGAAAGAATAACGATAGATTCTAATTGCAATGGATTTTCTTCACCAAATGAACTGCCGTTTTCATCCGTTGCCAAACTTTCCTTCAATACTATTGGAGAACTGCCTATTCCACTTGCACTAACCGTCGCAAGTGGACCTAATATCGTTTGGCCGATGAGCAACAGAAATAACGCAAAAACTGTTATCTTTTTCATACCATACCCGCTTTCTAAAATTCAAATTAAGGTTAGAAGCTATTAGGGTGGAAGTCACTTTACTTCTTCCCCCTCAATAAGTTGCGCTTGCACAATAAGTCGGTCTGGGGGATTGCGGGAGCCTAATGGGGTACAAGTGACAAGTGTAATCATGGGGTCTGTTTGGTCTTTTAGGACGGATATTTCGGATTGGTGTACAACATAAGTTTTTGTCACATTAAAGGTGTAAGTGTCATCGTATGTCTTAATTTGGATACGGTCACCCTCCTTTAACTCGCCAAGACGGTTAAATTGCTTACCCTTCGTTGTTGAGCGATGTCCAGCTATGCCAATATTTTGTTTACCAATCTCCTTTTCTGGTTCAATGATGCCAACACCTTTTAAGAGGTTTTCTTCGGTTGCCTGGTCAAATAGAGCAATTTGCAAATCAATTTTATCGATTTCCAAAATACCTTTTACACCATCCGCTAATTGGAGAGGGGCTATAACATCCTCTTCTTCCTGCAGTTTTTCTGACTCTGCAATTTCCCGCTCTTCCCACTCACCTAATTGTACAAAGGCATTCATCAACTCCTGTTGATCCGCATCAAATTTCTTTCTTTCGAATTGCGGATAAAAAAGAAGCAAAAATCCTGTCAACAGCAACAGAATTCCTATTATTTTTCTCATCTACCCTCCCCCCGAACATCCACCATCATAGTAAAATGCACTTACATAACACTTAACAACCTCTTACAAATCTCTTAACAATCCGACAGATATTTTGTTTATGAATAAAATAAGGCTTGTCTTGAAAGAAAGACGACTCATTAGATTGAAAACTTTCTCTATCTTTATTAGTAAGGGTCTTCCATTGACCCAGTAGTCCTAATACGTCAAGAAGCTGATCAGTATTGGCCTGATCAGCTTCTCTATATAGAGTATGCAATTCTATTGTCTGAATAGAGTGGTGCACAAGTATCGTTTCTAAGAAATTAACTTTAATCCAACAGCTGCTCCCAATATCATGCCTATAAAAAAGATTCTCTTCCAATCCTTCGGTTCATCATAAAAAAGGATGCCTAAAATCGCACCTCCCGACGCGCCAATACCCGTCCAAATTGCATATGCTGTTCCCATCGGTAATTGTTTCATGGCGTAAGACAAAAATAGAAAGCTAGCTCCGAACCCGATGATCATTAGCGCGACGGACTGCCAATTTTTATCTTTATGCAACTTATTAATCATTAACACACCAAACATTTCGAACAACCCTGCTATCATGAGAGAAACCCATGCCATTACGATTCATCCCCCTTTTCATTGCTTTCCCGATGAGACAGCTTCAATCCGATGACGCCTGCCAATAAAATTACGATCAAAATGACTTTTGCCATTTGCAATGGCTCATTAAAAAAGGCAATACCTGAAAAGACAGTCCCGACGGTGCCTAATCCGACAAACACTGCATAGACGGTACCTACTGGCAGCTTTTTCCCTGCCATAATCATTAAGGTGAAACTAATGATGATCGCAAGAACCGTTCCACTCCACTCCCAAAAGCCTTCAGCATGCTTTAGGCCAATGACCCAAAACACTTCAAATACTGCGGCAACAATTACTTGAATCCATGTTGCATTCATTTTAACGACCTCCTCATTTTTATCAAAATAAAAAAAGCCCGGGAGTAAACTGTATATAAAACAGTTTCTCCCAGGCTTTTATCCTTCCGTGGCACAGCAAAAGCTGTGAGTTTTCTCTCGGACCAGACTAACATCAATGTTACGGAACCCTAGAAAACATTCATCGTATGCAATTAACAGAGATTATACACAAAACCTACACGCAAATCAATTAATAGAACGAGAGCCCATTAAATTGAATCTTTTTCTCTTAATTTTTCGTACATATATTCAAACAATCGGAGAAAGGAAGGCATATTATGTTTTTCAATAAAAATAAAAATCCATATGAAAATGTACATCAACAAACTCATTATGAGGAAGAAGATACATATCCAGTCATCCTTCACTATACTCCTGTGGCGATTTATGTGTACGAAGATAAAGAAGACACCCATATCCAAGAATTCGATCATATAGAGCTTTGCGATCAAAATGATACTGTCCTAATCGGCACATTAGTTGTCACTTATGTTCGTTTGCTTCAAGAAGCGCTTAATAAATATAAAGTACATGAGATCGGATTGCCGGTCATTTTCGTTGAAATTTCTTATTTTGAATGACCATTAACGAAAAGAAAACCATCGAACGCTTGATAGATGGTGTAGTCCGGACGAGCCTAATCATGTCATTATCCAATCTTTGCGCTATTATACAATGGATGAAATTAGCCAACTTTGTACGGCAAGATTGCAAGTATTGTTGGCATTTTCCCATGCGGCATGATGGATTATGAATAGTAGGTTTATTTGCAGGCGTTCCGCTTTCCGAATGTCTGTCGTATCGCATTAAATTAAGGAGTGCAGATTTTCAATTCGTTTTGATACCTTACAACTGCAACGGGAGCTGATCACATGATGTAAACAGCTCCCTCGTTTTTTTATGCGCAAGCACCGAACAGATTCACACAGAAGAAATAGTATTTGGTACCGTAAAAGTAATTGACGTTCCCACCCCTTCCGTGCTGTGAATACTGAGTCCCTTACTATACAAACGCTGTAAACGCTGTTCAGTATTGATTAGACCAATTCTTTGGGTTCGATCCGGTTGAATCGTGAACAATTGTTTTACCTTTTCCTCATCCATACCGACACCATTGTCTAGTACAGACACTTCAATAGAATCTTCCTTATTACGAATTCGGATTGTAATTACTCCTCCTTCAATTCGCTTCAACACGCCATGATTAACGGCATTTTCTACTAAAACTTGTATGGATAGTGGTGGGATCATTCCATCGATGTCATCATCTACTTCCCAGTTTACATGCAATCTATCCCCGAATCGCTCTTTTTCAATATACAAATACGATTCAAGCAACTCAATTTCATGTGTAATCGGAATAAGCTGATCCAAGTTTTTTAGGTAGAAACTGCTCTGCAAATAATGCGCAAACTTTTCAATCAGCCGAGCCATCCTTGGTGTATCGGTTTCGCTTAATGATACAATTGCATTCAACGTGTTTAATAAAAAGTGAGGTCGAATTTGTGCTTGAAGCCACGCAGCTTCCATTCCTAATCGTTCATTAATAGATGCTTGAAGATTCGTTAATGCATGTACCCGCACATTTAATTCCAAAGCATCAACTGATTTTACAACGTAATCATTTGCTCCAGCTAAAAAACCTGTATAAATATCTTCCGTATGGCCGCGCGCTGTTAACAGCAAAATCGGTAAATCAGAGATAGAAAACTTATCCCTTATTGAACGGGTTAATTCATACCCAGACATGTTGGGCATCATAACATCTGAAATAATTAAATCCCATTTCTTCATTTTAAGTTGTTCCAATGCATCTTTTCCGTTCGTAACCGTTTCAACCTCGTACTGTGCATCAGAAAGAATATTTTTAAGCACTCTTAAATTTACAGGATCATCGTCGACTGCTAAAATTTTTGGTCGTTTTTTTGGCAGCGTATTTCTATCAATTGATTCAACCAATGTATGGACCGTACTGCTATTTATATGAAGAGGAAACTCACTCCTATCAATTGTTTGCGTTGTTACAGGTGCTATTTGTTTTTCAGATGCTCCTTCATCGATTGGCAATGTAAATGTAAATACCGAACCTTCTCCTAAGATTGAACGTGCTTGCAATGTTCCACCATGCAATTCTACTAATTGCTTACAAATGCTCAGCCCAAGACCGAAGCCGCCTCCAACTGCCGTAATGCTGGAATCTCCTTGCTCATATGGTTCGAATATAGTAAGGAGTGTTGTGTCATCCATTCCAATGCCTGTATCAGCAATTTGGATATAGACCATTCCGTTTTTCATTTCTGCGGAGACTGTAATGATGCCTTCATAGGTAAATTTCACAGCATTGTGAAGGAGATTAAATAGTATTTGGATGAGTCTGTTTTTATCCGCCGAAACATGTGGAATGTTAGGCGGGATATTCACTACCATTCGAATACTTTTATTTTCAACTAAAACTTTGAGCATATCGACTACTGCACCAGAAACAGCCTGTACATCCACGCTTTCCAATCGGAGTTGTATACGGTGTTCCTTCAAACGAGTAATATCTAATAAATCTCCCAAGGTTTGGGACATATGTCTACCAATTGTCAGTTGAAGAGCCAAATCATCCTTTGTTTTTTCATCCAACCGATCGGAACGATTTTGTAAGATGGACTGCGTAATATTGATAATGCCATGTAATGGATTACGAAGCTCATGGGATGTATTCGCTAAAAAATCGTCCTTTTGCTTCATCTCTTTTTGAAGTTGAATAGCAAGTTTTTCATTTGCGACATTCAAAGATAGTAATTGCTTGTTTTGCTGCTCGGTTTTTTGGGTTCTCTCAGCAAAGTCCTTGCTCATTAGGATGACATGCATGAAAACATACACAGCAACAGCTGGCAACATTAAATTTATTGACTGGTAAAAATTTTTCCCAACAGCAAAGTCATTAAAAAAAGCTAAAAATATGATCCCTATCCCAATCAAATTCACTTTTGCATCTCGATTATGGTTCCGAATGCTTTTGTAAATGACGAAAATTAAATAGAAGAATGTCGGCACCGCCAAATAAAAAACTTTGAAAAATAGTGCTTGGAAAAATACTGGTTGCGTAAACAATGTAGTGACAATGAGCGAAAGATGGATAGCGACTAGCACAGACACTACTTTCTTGGAAAACTCCTCTTTATGCCAGTACCATAATAGGATGATATAAAACATTGAACTTGCTTCTGTCAAAATATATTCCAGCCTCGTCCCCCAAAGCCAAGACATCTCTAAAAAAATCAGCTTATAGTAAAAGGGAACTGTAAAAAGAGCCCGTACAGAGATGAGCATACTAAATATCCCGAAAACGAGAAACACATGCTCTCTCCGACGAAACAAAGCAAAAAGCACCATAAATAGGCCAATGATAAAAATACACCCATTTATAAAGAGAGTTACGATGATATCCTTATTGAACTTGCGCGAAACTGCCGACGACTCGCCTAAATAAATCGAGTTCTCAAATCCCCCCCGAATATGATCAAAACTAGACAATTGCATCGTCAGCAGCAATTCATCTGATTGTGGAAAAAAGGTACCGATTTCCGGCGACATTTCAGCATCATGCGATAAAGAATTCTGGCCAACCTTTCCATTCTTAGCGATCTCACTCTGATCTACAAATAGAGTGTAGGCACTATATTGATATGGCACATGAATCGCTAATGCTTTGCCGATTAAATCCTTAGGAATCTTGATCGTTGCGCTATACGTTCCAAACGAATTAACATTCCCGGTTTGGGCTTGGAACGAATCCGGCAGCGAAACAATCTTTCCCTTTCCTTCATTCATTTTCTTTTTTACCTGACCAGGTGATAACAATTCCTTTTCAAAGAAATACCACTCTCCGTCTAAATCAGTATAGAAGACTTTCGAATGCAGTTGCTCACTGAAATCAAATCCCCCTAACTCATCAACCTTCTCTGCCGAGATCCGTAAGCCCGTCATGACCGTTAGTATATATAAAGCCGCTATACATGCGAATATGTATTGTTTATGCTTATTTCTCAACTGACACTCCCCTACGATAACCTTTCGATTATTCGATTTTATGCTGAACTAATTCTATCATAATAGTTTGAAACAAATAGATATGTATTTTTAGTGGTCACGAATGGAGATCAAGTATTTTTGAAAGTTTGGTGCCTAAAAAAACTGCACCCCATCGTTTCACAAACGAACGGGATGCAGTTCTTGATTTTATTCTGCTTGATATTCCGCTAAAAACTCTTTCACTTTTTCCGAATCCGCAATCAATTCGTTTCCTGTATCAACCAAAGGGCTTACCGTAGAATAAGCTTTCTTTTTGTTTCCTTGGTAGAAGTTCAAAAACTCATCTTGATTGATGGAGTAAAGCACTGCTTTGCGCAGATTTTCACTTTTCGCTACTTCGCGGTCAGATGCGTTAAATAGCAAATATGTGACGGCATTGCTATCGTTCTTTTGCAGGACTAACTTATCATCGTTTTCCACTAAATCATATTTTGTTTCTGGAACACCGTTGAAAAGATGAATTTCGCCGTTGCGCAAAGCCGATAGTGAGCTGTCGGCATCTTCAATGAAACGAACAGTTACCCTCATAATTTTCGGCTCGAATTCGCTGCCTGCGCGATATGCCGGATTTTTCACGAAGTCTGCTTGATAATCATTTTTCTTCACAAGAATGTACGGACCGCTTGCATAGAGATGATTGTCATACGTAGCACCTTCCGTCACCGTCCGTTGGTCTCCGTAAGGAATGTCTTGATCGACATTGAAATTTGCCACGTCATATGTGTTAATGCTTTCAACCTGCTTTTTCGATACGATGCCCGCAGATTGGTGTGCCAAATAATTCAGCACTTGCGGGAATGGTTCATTTGTCGTTACTTTAATGACTTGGTATTTCCCTGCATTGCTGTCAGCGGCAGTTTTATCTGCTACCAATTCCGTGATTTCAGTTTCAAGCCCTAACTCAAGAGCTTCTCGGATTGTTCCTTCACCGCCTGATTGCTTCGTATCCAATTCTGCTAAATCCGTAACAATTTCAATGTCCTTCATGCTTTCATGCAAACTGTAAGTCCGGTGATCCGGCACAGAATCTTTATCTTTCGCGCGGTTCAATGAAAAGACAACATCATCCGCCCCGACACGTTCACCAGTATCAACTGCTTTTCCACCTTCCACTTTCGCAAAGTTAATATCATCACGAAGAATGAAATAATAATCCGAATTTCCATCACCAATTGCATAGTTGTACGAAAGTGAACCGTCCGAAACGACTTGATCGTCATCCGTCAGGTTAACGAGGCGCACGTACATATTCGTATTCAATGTATTGATCGAGCCATCATTCCCTTTTATCGGGTCAAGTGAAGTCAATGAGCCGATCGCCTGTTGAGTAATCAATGCATCTGTATCGCGCTTCGATGCATCATGAAAATCAATCGTTTCCCATGCAATCGCACGTGATTTTGCGAGGCGGACCGTATCCGGGTTCAATACGTCTTTATTGACCCCTTGCGCTTTAAATGAAATATAGAGCGGCGCAATATACGCTTTCTCTCCTACAATTCGCTGTTCAAGCTGCTTATACGTTTCTTTATATTCATCAGGTGTTTCCGTACTTGCTTCCTCAATTAATGCATCTACTTCCGGATCGTTAATGTCGCTGTTGTCACCGTCCGATTTGAATAAAGAACGGACCGCATAATCCGGGTTCCCTGTCACAGTCGTCCAGCTGGACAAAGCAATGTCAAAATTGCCGGCATCCCGCTGAGATTTAAAGCTTCCATAATCAGGCTGAATATTTAATTTTACATCAAAGCCGTTTTTAATGAGTTGATCACGGACGATATTCATATCTTCCTCACCAGAGCTCATTCCCAATAGCTCAATTACAACTTTACCGCTGCCGCCACCCTTTTTATCTCCACTATCCGCTTCACCGGATACATCCGATTTTGTCTTTACGCAACCCGCCAATACAACAAATAGCGCAAGCAAAATTGTCAATAATCTTTTTGCCATGTTCCATTCTCCTTTTCCATCATCTAAGATGCATTTTTCGATTCACCCTCCAATGGATGAAATCTGCAAGTACTCTTAATCAAGTCGTGGATCCAACGCGTCTCTCAGCCCATCTCCTAAGAAGTTGAAGGAAAGGACTAACAAAATAATCGCGAGGCCCGGGAATATTGCCAAATACGAATGCGATTCTAAATACGTACTTCCTACCCGCAGTATATTCCCCCATTCAGGAATATGTGGCTCCACACCAAGCCCTAAATAACTAAGGCTGCTCGTCGCGATGACTGCACCGCCAATCGTCAATGTCGACTTGACAATCATGGGAGCTAACGAGTTCGGTACTACTTGCTTAAAAATAATTGATAAATCCGATGTGCCCAACGCTCGTGCCGAATCAACGAAATCATAATTCGATACCATTAACACATTCGCCCGCATTGTCCGCGCGTACGTCGGAATCGACCCAACGCTAAGCGCAATAATTAAGTTCACTGTATTTGCTCCGAACGCAGCGATAATCGCAATTGCAAGCAAAATTCCTGGAATCGCATAGAGCACATCTAACAGTCGCATGATCAAATTATCTGTCCGATTGCTGTAATAGCCTGCAATCCCACCAAGAAATCCACCGATAATCGCCGGAATGATTGTCGAAGCAAAACCAACGAGCAATGAAATTCTCGCTCCAAAGACGATTCGCGAAAACACATCACGCCCGAAATTGTCTGTGCCGAACGGATAAGCCAAGCTTGGCGTCTGCAAAATATTGCCGTAGTCATTTTCAACAGCAAAATCATAATCGAATGTGAATCGGCTCATCACAGAAATGGCCAGCATAAGGATGATGAAAAACATCCCTAAAATCGCCATCGAATTACGTGTGATTTTTTCCCACATACTATTCCATTTCATAATGCGTGAGCGGTCATTGCTTCTTGATTTCAACAATAAGCTCCATCCTAATAACAGAGCGAAAACATTGCCTGATAGCGCTGAAATGAGGACGATTGCCGCAATGATTCCGATCGATTTCGGAGCAGATTGTTCCGAAACCGACTTCGCCACGATGATTAAAACTGCCAAATAGAAAATAGCAATCACGAGCAAAATTGCCATTGCAACGACGAACGTGTCGGTCACGTACGGTTTAAAAATATTCATAGCCGAAATTGCAATTACAAATAGTTGTGTCAAAAACATATAAACAGCAAAAGTATATTCAGGCGTTTTTCGTTTATTGATTAAATTAAATGCAAATGCAGCCGCAAAAATATTGCCAACCGATAGACTGACGAACTGCACATATCCTAAACGACGAGTTCCTTTTCGGATTTCTCCATATCCGAGCAAATCCTTTCTCATACGCCACACTATGAACATTTGGAAAAGCGTCGTTGCGAAATATACGATAAACAAGGCAAATACAAATGTTTTTAATTCACCGGTTTTCCACGAGAAACTGTTCGCTAAGAAAATTAATGTAACGATCAACGAAATGATCCATGTGAAATTCGCTTGCGGGTATTCTTTTGATAAAACCAATGCATGTCGATTATTCAGCTTCTCTTCCATCTTTACACCTGCTTTACGATTGTTTCATCTTCGAACGGATACGCGGATCTAAAAAAGCATATAAAATATCGATCAACAAGTTGACGAGCGAAATCGTAATCGCAATATAGACAACGCCTCCCATAATGGCAGGAATGTCTGGTATGAATTGCTTATCTACGATGTAACTGCCGATTCCTTTAATATTGAACACCTTCTCTGTCACTGCTGCCCCGCCTAACATTCCGCCAAACAACAGACCGATAACTGTAATGACAGGAATCATCGCATTTCCAACCGCATGCTTCCATAG
Organism: Sporosarcina contaminans; assembly: GCF_042679045.1. Taxonomy (NCBI): domain Bacteria; kingdom Bacillati; phylum Bacillota; class Bacilli; order Caryophanales; family Caryophanaceae; genus Sporosarcina; species Sporosarcina contaminans. Next base: position 45,664 of record NZ_JBHTLT010000038.1, read on the forward strand.
CATTTGGGTTTTCGTCAGTCCCTTCGCACGAGCTGTAATCATATAGTCTTCGTGGACAATTTCCAGTAAAGAGGATCTCATCATTCTCGCGATCGAAGCCGTAAGCCCAGTTCCTAAAACGACAACTGGCATGATCATCGACAAGGCATCCCCAGGACTATAGGTGGCAGGAAGCCAATTGTATTTAATCGAGAAATTCAAGATGAAAATGAGCCCTTGCCAAAAATTCGGAATCGACAAACCGATCAATGCGATGAACATGAACGTGTTATCCAAAAATGAATTCGGCCGTGTTGCTGACAAAATGCCAACTGGGATTGCGATTACAATCGCCATTAATACTGAGAAAATCGCTATTGTAAACGTAATCGGAAATTTATTTGCAATGCTTGATGCAACATCTTCATTTCCAGCGAACGATGAACCGAGGTCAAACGTCGCAATACCTTTCATTGCATTCCACAATTGCTGCCAATATGGCAAATCCAATCCGTGTATTCGGTTGAAAGTAGCAATTTGCTCCTCTGTCGCGGACTCGCCAAGAATATTGGATGCAGGGTCAAAAGGTGAAATATAAAGGATGGAAAAAACGAGAACTCCCACTCCGATAATGACAAACACACTTTGGACGAGACGTTCCATAATATATTTCAAAAATGGATTGCTGATTAAAAACAGCAAGATATACATGAGGAACCCCGGTACAAGCGATGCAACGATAAATGCCGGTCGGCCAAGAAGCGATTGAAAATAATCAGCATACGTTCTTTTGCGAACCCCTTCCTGAACGAATCTTTCATCCGTTCGCCGCGCAATCTCTTGCTGCACTTTTTCATCTGCCAATCGTTCTGCCTGCCTCTGAATCTCTTCACGGCTTTTCTCCTCTTTGAAAAAGGCTGCCTTTCTCAGCAATTGATCCTCATACTCTGCAACATAAACTTCCTTGCGTCCTTCACGAGCAATTTCCCGCTTGACTTCTGCCTTCATCGCTTTGTATGTATCGTCTTTTCGCTGCATAAAATAAAAGAGGTAGAGTAATAGATGTAGAGGCAGTCCCGCCAAATAGATGAGCAACCGATACATTGTGCGGCCTTGCGTATCTTGAAACGTTCTTTGAAGCTTGGCACTGTCGCCAACTTTCATCTTTTATCCCTCCTTTTTTTATATTGTATAATCCCTATCGGTATACTATACTATATTCAAACATGATATTGTTGTCAATTTACAATTTTTTAATAGAACTTATGGGCTCAAACGGAAGGAGGACTTACTATGTCTGACATTATATTGCGTGTAACAGATTTACATGTATCATTTGCAACAAGAGAAGAAGATTTTAACGCAGTGCGTGGGGTAAGTTTTGAAGTGAAAAAAGGAGAGACACTTGGCATTGTAGGAGAATCAGGCAGCGGAAAAAGCGTAACAGCACGATCCATCATGCGACTCCTCCCCTCGCCTCCTTCCTATATGAAAGATGGCAAAATCGAGTTTCAAGGAGAAGATCTTTCACTAAAGACGGAAAAAGAAATGGAAGCCATTCGCGGAAAAGAAATCGGCATGATTTTTCAAGACCCGATGACTTCTCTGAACCCGACAATTCGAATTGGAAAACAAATAGCGGAAAGTTTGTTGAAGCACCGAGGTGTATCGAAGAGTGAGGCAAAAAAAGAAGCGGTCGAGCTACTGAAGCTTGTTGGCATAAAAAATAGCGAACAGCGCTATAACCAGTACCCCCATGAATTTTCGGGCGGGATGCGCCAACGTGTCATGATCGCCATCGCCTTGGCGTGCAGGCCATCTCTCTTAATTGCGGATGAACCGACTACCGCACTTGACGTAACAATTCAAGCTCAAATATTGGACCTAATGAAGAAGATGCAACAACGTTTTGGCACTTCTATCATTTTAATTACACATGACTTAGGTGTCGTTGCGGGCATGTGCGACCGGGTCGCTGTCATGAAAGAAGGAGAAATAGTTGAATCGGGTAAAACGATCGATCTATTCGAAAATCCGCAACACCCATATACAAAAAGACTATTGAATGCCTTGCCACGGCTTGATCAAAAGAAGAAGTCGAAACGTCCTCCGCATATTAAAAAAAGCGTTGATACGTCCATTCCGCTTCTTCAAGTTAATTCGTTAAAACAACATTTTGATAGCGGAAAAGGAGAGGTGATGAAAGCAGTCGATGATATAAGCTTCTATATTCGCCCAGGTGAAACATTGGGACTCGTTGGCGAATCAGGATCCGGCAAATCAACGACAGGCCGTGCCATCTTGCGGCTCAATGAACCAACTGATGGAGATATCCTTTACCAAGGAATTGCGGTCAATCGGTTATCCAAAAATGAAATGAAAACGATGCGCCGCCATATGCAAATGATCTTTCAAGACCCGTATTCGTCTTTGAATCCGCGTTTCAAAGTGCTTGACATTATCGGGCAGGCGCTCGATATTCATAAGCTGAGCAAATCGAAAGAAGAACGGAAAAAAAGAGTGGAAGAACTGCTCGAAATGGTCGGACTGAAACCGGAGCACGCCATGCGATATCCCCATGAATTTTCAGGCGGCCAGCGCCAACGAATCGGTATCGCGCGTGCATTAGCTGTTGAACCAGACTTCATCGTCTGTGATGAACCTTTATCAGCACTCGACGTTTCCATTCAAACCCAAATCGTCGACCTTTTGGAAGATCTCCAACACCGGCTAGGGCTTACTTATTTATTTATCGCCCATGACTTGTCAATGGTAAAACATATAAGCGACAGGGTCGCCGTCATGTACGCCGGCAAAATCGTCGAACTCGCCGAAAGCGAAGAGTTATACAATAACCCATTGCACCCTTACACAAAATCCTTGCTCTCAGCTATTCCGATCCCCGATCCAAGGGTAGAGGCGAACAAGCAGCGACATACCCCGTATGAAGACAGCGGAAAGGAACGTTACAATTTGAATGGTGCACAATTGGTAGAAGTATCGGAAGGGCATTGGGTTGCGCAGATTGTAGAGTAAAAGAATCGAAAAATCGGGAGAAAGAGCTTATCCCTCTTCCGATTTTTTCGTTTTCAATTGTGCCGATACGTAAGGCACACTGAAAGGGAGCAATTATGATGCACTCACTGCACCCTCTTTTTCTTTTTTTCGTTTAGATAATACGACAGTTGCGGCGATCAGAAGAGCGATGACGAAAATAAGTGTATATACACTTCCTGTCAATCCTGCAACGACAAAACCGATGAGTGCAATAGATGCGTTCAATGCTGCATATGGAAATTGCGTTTTAACGTGATCAAGATGATCTGCACCCGCACCCGTCGATGAAAGAATCGTCGTGTCCGAAATCGGCGAACAATGATCTCCAAAAATGCCGCCGGACAATACTGCCCCGATGCATACGAGTACATGGGCGTCAAGTGAAACGGCCATTGGAATCGCAATCGGCAACATGATGGCGAACGTCCCCCAAGAAGTACCTGAAGCGAGGGCCATGACTGCACCAACGACAAAAAGAATGGCAGGAATGATGAAGGCTGGTACGTTTCCTTTTGTCACTTCCACAATAAATGCCGCTGTTCCCATTTCCCCTATCACTTTTCCAAGCGACCACGCAAGGACAAGTGTCACCGCCACGTAAACCATCTTTTGCATACCGGTTGTATAAATATCGAAAATCTCATTAAATTTCTTTACTTTATAAATAATCATCAAGATGATAATCGTAATGGCTGCAAACAAATACGCCGTGCTAAGCGCTACACGAAAATCGCCGCCTGCAACTGGAGTGACAGGAAATCCTTTAGAGAAAAGCAGACCGAATAACGTAACAAATAAAACAAGAAGCGGTAGCCAAATGAGAATCGTGCGACTGCCCGTCGTATATTCCTTCATCTCCTCCGCCTTGCGCAACGGTTTCGACTCAGGCCAGTAAAGCTGACCTGTTTTGCGAACACGATTTTCTGCTTTTGCCATCGGACCAAAATCAACTTTTGCAAAAGCAATCAACGGCACGAGCAACACTGTGAGAATCGCGTAAAACTGAAAAGGAATGACTTGAATTAACGTACTAAATTCGGAGTCCGTAATCCCCAACTTATCGAACTCTGCACGTATGAGCCCCATAATATAAACGCCCCACCCGATAAACGGAACAAGAACAGCTACCGGTGAAGCGGTAGAGTCAATAATCCAGGCGAGCTTTTCACGGGATACTTTTACCTTATCAAAAATCTTTTCAAAAACGGGTCCAACAATAAGCGGGGTCCCAAGGTCGGAGAAGAAAATGAGAATACCCCCAAACCACGCTGATACTTGAGCACTTGCTCTTGTTTTTATGTATTTAATCGAAGCAGCCGCAAGCGCCGCCCCACCGCCCGACTTCTCCATGAGTGCGACAAATCCACCGATGAAAAATAAGAGAACGAGCACGGCCGCATTATAATCATCTGTCAGCTGCGGAAATAAATAATCCCCTATTACATCTGTCGTAGCGGTTAGCGGATTACCACCGACTAGAATAATTACACCAACGAAAACTCCCGAAAATAACGATATAATGACGTTCTTTGTAACAATCGCTAAAATAACCGCAATAAGCGGGGGAATTAACGACAAGAAGCCCATATGTTCCATAAACTCATCCCTTCCAATATAGATTCATATTATCGCATAATAATACATGTTTATTAGTTATTATGCAATAGAAGGTTGTGAACATTTTTACTGATGCCTAAAAAGGGGCTGTCCAGAAAGTCAGTGAAAACTGATTTTCTGTGATAGTCCCTTTCTGGTTGGAGAATAAATGGGGAACCCCTGACAACCGTCGCTTTCCGTTC